>NZ_JASJDK010000016.1 GCF_030065675.1 Mastigocoleus sp. MO_188.B34
ACTCATTGTCCCCCGCCTGCCGACTCAGCCTTGGCGCTCTGGGGTGAGCAACCAGCTTGTTTTAAGGTTTAATAAATCACCTCCTAGTTAAGCAATACCACTATGCGCATCGCAGCGCACCTCCACCCCCTTCCGGTGTGGGTAAAGAACTTTTATTATCAAGGGAATAAGGTCCATAAATATCGCTATCAGCGTAATACAGTTCGCAGTCTAAATGAGGGTAAGAATTAATTATTCCGTCAATTTCACCCAGAAACAGAGATAACTCTTTATTGTCAATGGAACCGGAAGTATCGACAGCAACGTATACTTTAACTGATTCCCCCTCTAAGTTTTCTAAATATAAACCTCTACTAATAAAACGGCGATCAAATCCAGAAAAATCAGTTGGAGTTTTTACTAAGTAACGCCACAAATAAGACCTCCAATCTAGTTGAGCATCTTTTATTGCTCCTAATTCCCGAGCGATTCCCCCAGGAATATTACCGCCAGATTTGCTAAGAGCGATGGTTTCCGATCTAGCTAAAGCATTGCGCCAATATGTTTTTAGTACTTGTTTTTGACTAATTGATAAACTATCTGCAGAGCTATTTGCATTATCATTTGAGCTATCTCCTAATCCGGATTCTAAGAGATCTGGATCGGCTAAACAGAAAGTTTTATATTTATCTACATCTTTCTGTAATAATTCATAAACCTCTTCTACAGTGAATTTTTCTAACTCTAAATCTCTAATTGCTCCGGGTGGTAATTCAAAATTTTTGTCCTCTGCAATAATACCGTTAACAACAATATCAGCAGCAATATTCCACATTATTGGATCTCTCGTTCCACGTCGCACAACATGTAATAATGCTGCGTGTAAAACTTCATGTAAAAGTAAACCATCTTGTTGGTTTCGGGTTAGAGAAAGTAAAAATTCATAATTAACAAAAATGTTTTTACCATCTGTTCCGGCTGTGGAATGTTCGTTTGTTTGAATAAAACTAGCAAATAAAGCCAAAGTCGCAAAGAAAGGCTCGCGCATTCTTAAGCGCAACAGGGAAGCACTGATTATTTTGTCTATAGATTGCTTCATATTATTATTTACTTATCTATTTAATATTTAATTCTGTTTGAATTTTTACTTCTTATAGCAGCAAACACCTCGTTTAGGACATCATAGTTTTGCTTTAAAGGGAACAGGGAACAGGGAAGGGGGGAACAGAAAAATTTCCTATAAATTATGGCAACTGTGATACTTTTCACTTCTTACTTTTTACTTCTTACTTGCGCCCAGCACTAATGTGCGACTAATTCCTGAAAATCCTTGAAAAAATCGCGCAACTTAGCATCTCTTTGAATCAGTGAGGCTAAAGCTCCCATTTGTCCATTACTGCGCAGGGAATGAAACATGTCTGTCGCAAATAGTTGTACCCACTCAGCGCTTGCTTTCCTACTCAACCAATTGAAAGCATTGTAAGCACGCTCGGCTCTATCGGCTCTAACTGTTAATCCTGTGGTAGTTGCATAACGAATGGAAGGTTCTTGAGGAAAAGGGGTATTTTCTCCGTCACCATTTAAAATTGGTTCTAAATTCGGTAAATTATCGTACAAAGTAATGTAGCTGTTAAATTCTGCCGCTGCACCTTCCCCTACTGCTGAGACAATATCTAATCCAATTTCATATAAATGACTCGCCATTACCCAAGAA
The DNA here is from genome assembly GCF_030065675.1 of Mastigocoleus sp. MO_188.B34. Taxonomy (GTDB): domain Bacteria; phylum Cyanobacteriota; class Cyanobacteriia; order Cyanobacteriales; family Nostocaceae; genus Mastigocoleus. The sequence goes on from NZ_JASJDK010000016.1 coordinate 1,694, forward strand.
CGTGGTGATGGCCAAGCAGGCTGTTGCCTGTCTATTTGATGCAGCAGGGTGGAACGAAATGATAAAAATGCAATTATGTGCTCGTTTATTCCGTTGGAAAGAGCATAAGTTTTAAAACTATCAAAATCAGGTTCTACCTGTAAGTGTAAAAATCGATTTGCTAATGGAGTGGGCATATCAAATACAGCAGCACGGTCTTCCTTACGATTTCCTGCAGCCCAAACATACCAACCCGATGGTACGAGGTAAGAACCGACTCGACGGTCCAAGATTAATTGTTGTGCAACACCTTGCATCGCCGGAGGTGCCATATTCAGTTCGTCTAAAAATAATATTCCTTTACCCGTACGAGGTAAAAAATCTGGTGGATACCAACTGGAAACACCGTTAGAAGCAACCGGTAGACCTCTTAAATCTGTAGGTGCTAATTGCGATAATCTCACATCCACAAAGTTTATTTTATGCGCGGAAGCAATTTGGGAAACAATACTTGATTTACCAACACCAGGGGGACCCCAGATCATTGTACTGATTTTGATGTTTTTATTAACTAGTTGGTTTAGGTAATTTTCTAACTGCTGTGGGGTCATTGGGCAAAAATTAAAGATAATTAAAAATAACAGGTAACTAAATAAGAATAAGAGTTTTTGGAACACCACTGTAAAAAGGTGTTCGATTTAATTGTTTTCAGTAAAAAATCGCTCTGTTGATGAAACTTCTCTAAAAATATGACGAAGGCAAAATCAAGCAATCTTTTGATTCGATGTAAGGGAACCAGTAAATTTTATGAATAATAAATGCGACTGTCTAAAGTGCGATCGCATCTACAAGACAAAATGTCGTTATAAATTTAACAAGCACTCAGCGATGTTGTCTCTAGTTTTGTGGTGGTGAAATATTATTTGTGGCGATGAAATATTAATTTTACTTTAGGGTCGATCTCAACTCAGTCATCTAGATACTTCTGAGATATTATCTGTCAGTAAATATTATTTAAAATCCAATTATGGAAAAATTTTAGTTAAATAATGAAAATGGAAATAATAAAATCAAATTTCATGAAGTTATATTTGTATAAAAAGACCTAAATTATTTTGCTTAAAAACTCAAAAATTTAAAGGGTAACCCTCACTAGGCTACCCTTATTTTGTGAAAAAATGTAATATGAATTTTGCATTTTACGGTAGATGTATGTTAGCGTTTTTCCACCAAAAATATTGCAAGTCAACAATATTGCAATAATTGCAAATATACTACGCAAAAAGTACTTGGTAGGTTTGACGACCAAATATTCCGTCAGCTGAAAGCCTCTTATCCTTTTGAAATTGTTTAACTACCGCTTCAGTTCTAGGACCAAAATCACCATCTATCCCTAGTCTATATCCTTTCTCAACTAGCCGACGCTGAATTTTTCTGACATCTTGACTTTTTGCTCCACGCTTTAAGACAATACCGAATCTTGGGCGTAGTTCTTCACGTACGCTGACAACTGATTGTCTGGATTTTGTATTGTCATAAATGAGTTTTGCTGCGTTTAAGCTGGCGATACGAACGCATCCATTGGAATCAGGATATTCGGGAACGATTGGATAGTAATGGAGAGCAATTCCACGGGAATCATCTTGAAAACGCGTTACCCATTCCGCTTGTGGAAATTGACTAAAACGACGTTCGTGGTAATTTACTGGAAATTCACCTTTTGGAGTACAACTCGTTCCACTTCTTTTACTGGTTGCAATATCATCGCAATTTACACCGGAAACACCTTCACCTGGACTGCAGTGAAATGGACCTTTTTCTTGTGCTGCTGCATTTGGTCCAGTCCATTCAAGTGTCACTTCTTGTTTCCATAAGTCAACGATGACTTTTGATATGTATGTTTGTGCCATTAGATTATTAATAATAATTGTATTGCTGGTCTGCGACAAAAAATGATTTCCTGTTAAAAGTAGTATTCCGGATAACTTTTTATAGAAGCCATTTACGCTCGTTTGCTCTGACGATGAATACCGATCCAGGCTGTTTAATTCCAGAAAATTAGAATAATTTCTTGTAATATCTATTTCTTGTGACATCTTTGGATGCTAATGCTCGTGCATACAACAATAGCTTTTCAGTAGATCCAAGAAAAGTTATAAGACAATAGGGTTAAGTTAAGAATTTTTGTGAAACAAAATTGATGTAGAGACGTAGTATGCTACGTCTCTACCAATAAATTCAGACTTATCTGAACCGGTATTAATGTGCCGGTTGCGTAAGTTCTAGTATTATTTGTGAAAGAAAATTAGATAGAAAAAGAAAAGTGGGATATCCCTCAATACAGCGATCATCTACAGCAACAAGCGATCGCAAAAAAGATTACGGATTTTTTTATAAATCAATTATTTAAATCATCTATTAGAAAACGAGAAGTTTTTGAGCGTCATCAATTGCTGAATTAATCAAAAAGTTTTCTACTAATGTTAATAAGTAATTGCATGTAGCCATCATTTTGCTCGCAATATCCTAATTTCAAATTGCAGATTTGACGAACTATTATTAAACTATAAAGAAAGCAATTAATCACAATGTCCAATTCACTTTATCTCAACCAGTATTTTTCGTCTATAAATGATTAGAAAAAGTGCCCACTCACACCAAGTCAACTGATATTTATATACAACAAAAGATTAAAGTGAATCATTAGAAAGATTCTTGGGGTAATACTATGCATCAAAAATCTTAGATTCTAAATGTCACAGCATTAGTTATCTTCTCGAATCATTTCTAAAAATACTCCTCTTAATTCTTCTAATGCTCTTTCCTTTCGCTTCCGAAGTGTAGCAACTTTGACATTTTTACCTTTTGAAATATAGTGATTCGCAATTTCATTCCAAGATAGATCTCGTACAATTCGAAGCTCTAAAAGTTCTCGTTTATCTTTGGGAAGTTTGCTCATGGCTTTTCGAACTTGAGACATATTTTCGCTCTCCAAATCTGTAATGTCTTCACCATTAGACATCATTGATTTAACTAATTTAGGGTCGGTTTCAAAATCTAAAGGGTCATGAGGTATTTTCTTGAATGCTGTAACTGGATATTCTTGGCGGTTTAGTTCTCGAATGCAATTTAAAGCTGTGAGTTTCATCCAAGCTTCTACATTTGGAATTTCCTCTTTTTTCTTAACTTTTTTGTCATATCGAGTTAGAACCTCCATGATAATTTCATCAGACTTATAATTTTTAGCCATATTAAATTGTCGTAAACGGTTTTGAACATTCTTATATAGTGAATTCCAATTAATAACAGTATCTAGTTCTGGGTATGTTCTTCGGAGTAGTTCCATATGTGCAAAAATAAAGCTTTGGGTTTTTACATATAACTGTTCCTTCATGTTTTTCATTAATACCTCATTTATAAAAGATTACTAAAAGAAAAATCACATCCCTACTTCAGGGTGGAGGAATCTGCTTCTGGGATTTTACGCAATATTTTTGCCTTGTAATATCAGCTTTTTGTACATCCTATTAAAAAAATGATGTTTACAAGGATATTTGTGACATCATTATGCAAATTCACGTAAGTGTTTTTGTACACAAAAAAGCTATTTGACTATTAGTTATAATCACGGTAAATACACTCTTAACTGTGGAACTACGTACATCTGTGCGAAGAACAAACCTTGATTTTTTAGATTAGTCATAAAATTAGCGAAGTTTATCAGTATTAATACTGTTTCAATCTTTGGACTGATACATTTATAACAGATGGGTAAGAAGTTATATCAGTATTAAAGTAAAATAGGATAAAACCTGGTTGACTTAAGGTTTAGTTCTGAGTTTGCTCGGGAATACTGCAATTACTTTCTTTATTGAGTTGATATTCAAATTCCCAAAATTTAATCTGGAGTTCCCCTTCGCCACAACTGGAAGTTACTATCGCTACTAGGCTGGGTGTAATTATCGTCAAGGAAAGGATGATAAGCGAATAAGGTAATAAGGTAGAAGGTATTTTTTTTGGAAAAGTATTTGGTGAGCTTGTTGCTTTTTCGTGCATTTGTCTGTGTTGTGAATCGGATTTAATCGCATATTTAGTCTTTCTTGTCATAGCTTTTCAGTACTTTTTTCTGGCAAATTTAATAGGTTTGGGAAATCTACTTTCGGGGCTTTACTTAACATTTATGCTTTGTGCTCTACCCGTTTCGGATCCCTCACAATAGAATGATCGTTATAAGAATGTTTGTGACTAATAAGACTTAAGTACTTAAGTGATTTAAAGCAATATAACAGTTGTTTTAAATACTTTTAAGATTAATCTCTATATTTGGAATTACCGACAAAATGAATCGCTTTTAAATTTTTATATGAAGGAGTATGTCACAAGTTGATATGTCCAGATCATTAAGTAATGAGTGGTTTAAAGGTCTTATAAAATCGTGAACAAACTACAATACGGTTCAATAAAGGATAAGTGTAGGTTGCTTAAAGCAACGGTGTTTGCTCACTTCACCCTGAGTAACCCCAACAAGTTCCCAAAAATGTCAGGTTTCGTTTGTCAGTTCGACCTAGGAAATTTAAGTTTTTTGTTCTAATTAAACCGTATTGTCATAAGTTCTGGAATTTCCCAAAACTCTAATTGAAACTGAACTTAGTAACTCGAATAATCTTTATAAGTTTTCTAGTTATAAGTTATACCAGTTTAAAAAAATACTACTACACATCAATTATTCCAATCTGTTCCCTGTTCCCTTTTATAAAAGAAGTGTAGTCATATTAAAGGAAATTGGTATTAAAGAGTTTCTCTCATTATTAATGCTTTGAAGCGTACTTGAGAGAGAAAAACTGAAGTACAAACGTAATAATTAGCGTTAAACAAAGTATATAATCGCGATGATTTAATAGACCACAGAAAAACTATCTATGAAAAATTCTCACAAATTTGCAACCATGAACACTCAATCAAAAGAACCTCCTAACCCTATTGTCATTATTAATCTAAAGACGGACACAAATAAACATGACGAAAAAGGTCAAGTGTTTGAACCAGTAAAAGAGGATTGCATATTATCCAAAATATTAAAATATTTTAAAAAATATAGCGATCACTACGTTCGTACAGCGCTACAGCAAGCAGATAATAGACATTTATTTGACTTATTACAAGAATATTGCAGATTATCTAAGTTATTTGAGCCTTCTGAAAGAGATATAGATAAAATCGCAGCAATTTTAGAATTAGCCCAATATGATGCTGAATTGAATTGTCTGATAAACGAAGCGGATCGCTTAATTGCTTACGAACTTGAATTACAGTCAATTTAGGACTCAAAATAAAGGTCATTAATACAGTAGCGATCGAGTCCCGAGTACTAGAAGTATTATAATTTCTGGAGTTCATATTTGAAGAATTGTTCCCAAATTATGAGTGTCAGTTCGATTTCCATAGGGTGTATCTTGCTCGATCGACAATATAATTGTTTTCCTGCTGTAATTTGTTTGTGAGAGGATGTTTTAAAAGTCCCAAAATATTACTTTATTGTTGTTACTCGATTTTATTACAGGGAAGAATCAAGGTTTAGTCTATGTAATGAGATGCTTCACTGTGCTTGCTATGAGAACAAAAGACTTTTAAAACATCCTCTGAAATATTTTTACATGAACCTATCCCACTAATATGATTTTTGCGAAAAAGCTTAAGTATTTTAAGAACTAAAAACGAAAAATCAAGCTTTCCAGGCAAATTTTACTCAAACAAATAAGCATTTTTAGAATAGTGGGATAGGTTCATTGTTCAATAGAATTGACTTCCAGAGAATTTCTGTTTGTATTTACAACTAAATATCAAGTTTTACGTGTATTCTATTTCAGTTCCAGAAACTACAGAACATCTCCAGAGAGATGTTCGTAGTTAAATTTATTTAAGCTTATTTATTTAGTATGTAGCAATTTGGGATAAAAATTGGATTAGCCCGAAAAAACCATAAATTTCACAATTTACAGCGTAAAACTTTGATATTGATTACAAGTCAAGTAGTTTTTCTGAAAGGATGTGACTCCAAAATATTTATGAATCACTTTGACGTTTTGTACTCCCACTTGGCTTATGGGTGCTGGTTTCATTTCCCCACGAAAATCTAGAATTTGGACAATTACCAAGTATGCTAATGCTAACAGTATAGAAAGTGCGCCCGTAATAATTGCAACAATTTTTCCCCGGTTCATTAATAATTACCTACAATGCCAATTGCTTTTAAGTCTATCTTAATCTGTCACCATTGTTGAGATATTTAAAGCATAATGTTTTGATTTCTACTTTCATAAGATTAGGGAATTCGAAATATTTATTGATATTAAAATATTTATTAGTAAAAAATTATTGGTAAAAGATTATTGATAGAAACATTTGCTAATGCTGTACTTAAAAAATAAAATGTAACTAGTAATTAGTTCTATTTGTCGAAAACCACAAATATTTTGAAAAAGATTATATGTAAATTGCTTACTTTTACGTTTGAAATTAGGTTTTATAGCTAGTGCTTCTTCCAAAAATTTTAAGTATGATGAATAATCACAAAATAAAGATTCTCTAGCTAACTTAAAATAACATAGTGCAATTGCATCACGATATAAATCGCACAAATTATGAGACTTTAATAGCTGATGTTCTACTTTTTTTAAAACAATATGATGACCTTCTAACCATCTAGATTTAGAGGTAGTAGAAACAGTAACGTTACCGTATCTCCGATAAATTGAGTAGCAACCAGGTTGGTATGCTACCTTTGCACCACTCATTACTACAGAAATAAAAAAGTCTTTATCCTGTACGATCGCTAGATTTTCATCCCAACCATCACTATTCTCCACAGCACTTCTGTTATGAAGTATGGAAGCAACAGCAGTCCACCAATTAGAGATGAGAGATGCGAGAATATTTTCTTGCTGTCCCGAAATTTTAATTTCTTCGAGAATACTCGTACCATCAGGTAAATTTAGTTGATGTCGCCAATCACCATAAACTACATCATTCCCTGTCAATTCTAAAAAATCAACTTGTCTAGTAATTTTTTCTGGGAGAATGTAATCATCAGCATCTAAAAATTGAATATATTCGCCTTTTGAGATTTCAAAACCATGATTTCTTGCACAACAACCTCCTCGATTTTTAGAAAAACTTTCCCAAATAACTTGATTATTGTAACTTTTGATAATATCTAAAGAATTATCGGTTGAACCATCATCAATAACAATAATTTCGATTTGAGGATAAGTTTGTTTTAAACAACTATCGATAGCTTCTCTCAGCCTATTAAAACAAGGTATAATTATCGAAACTAACTTATGCAAATGTAATTTTTGCTGGATATTTAGACGTGAAGGAAATTCACTCCTGTCTCCTGTCTCCTGTCTCCTGTCTCCTGTCTCCTGTCTCCTGTCTCCTGTCTCCTTAATTCTGCTATTCTTTTCTAGATACAACTAAATTCTCGGAAATTTTAATTTTCCCGAGTACTTAGCAAATTGAGAATATTTTATTTATTTACTAACAACCGCCCATTCACGTGGTTGATAAAATAAACATCTACTCACTGTTCTATTACTTTTAACGGTAAATCTAAAAGAATCAACTATGTCAAAGGAATAAACCCCTTTTCTTATATATATTTTTGCACTATATATCCCAGGAGTTAAAGTACAATAGGGCATATGCATTTGAATTTCAGATTTACCTTTATTGATACTTAAAAGGTTATTGTCACTATTAGAAGTTATATATAAAACTAAGCCCATCTCTCCAGAAAGAGATGTTATTAACATCCCCAAATTAGCGCCATCAATTTCCTCGTGGGCTTGACATTCTACGGAAAAATAAGCGGATTCTCCCGACCATAAATTATCTAAAGTATTTCCTTGGGGATCTTTAAAACACAAAGATAGAATATCTAAGCCGTTACTTTGTGCTTTTGGTTTGGGAGGCAATACCATTTTACCCAAAGCGTTACCTGTACCACTTAAACAAAGGTCTTCTTCGTATCTACGAATTACTGATTCTGTTTCTCCGTAAGTAATTAATTGACCTTTGCGTAAATAAACAGAAGATTCACAAACATTGAGAATACTGTGGGAGTTATGGGAAACTAAAATAAAAGCTGTACCTTTTTTACGGATTTCTGCCAACTTGCGATGGCATTTCATTTTAAATTTAATGTCCCCTACAGCTAACACTTCATCGATCAGCAAAATATCTGGTTCGATGTGGACAGCACAAGCAAATCCTAACCTTGCAGCCATACCGGAACTATAGGTTTGTACTGGTGCATCAATCGCTTCAGCTATTTCCGCAAATTCTACAACTTCATCAAATCTTTCTCGTATTTGCTGGGTTGATAAACCCAAAATTGACATATTGGCGTAAATATTTTCTCGACCAGATAAAATTGGGTTAAATCCTGCTCCCAATGCAATCAAAGGTGCTACTCTTCCCTTAATTCTGATCGAACCTGTATCTGGTTTGATTAGACCACTGATAATACGCAGCAAGGTACTTTTTCCCGCACCATTGGATCCAACTAAACCTAAAGCTTCACCTTTTCGTAGCTTAAAGCTGACATCCTTAAGAGCCCAAAATTCTTTGGTTCGTAAAGTGTCACTTTTCCTAGTTCCACCAGTTAGTTCTGTGGCAATATCTGTGACACCATAAAACAAAGAGCGTTTTAAATCCCGACAAAATTTTTTGGAAACATCGTCTATCTCGATAACAGCTTCATTGTCATCTTTTGGCGCAACTGCTATTTCTTTATCTTTTAAACTAGTCATGTTAGGAACTTACTCTTTCAACCACAAAAGGCATAGCTAAACGAAATCCAATCCAGGTTAAAAATAAACCTACGATAGTGACAAGACTCACTACCCAAAATCCCACAGTTTGAGTCAGTAATCCAGTAGTCGCTAACTCTCTGGTAGTAACCAATAGGGGAGTTACTGGGTTAAATTTAACTAAAAATCCAAATACTCCATCGCTAGGAACTGGATAAACCACAGGGGTTAAAAATAACCAAAATCCAGTTACTAGTGTTAAACCTTTGGATATATCTTGATATAAAACTCCGAAAGGAGATAGCATCACGCCGATAAATGTTCCCAGCATGACCAAATGTATTAGCGCCACAGGAGCTAAAATCACTGACCAGGTTATGGGAATCCGAAACCAAAGAAATAAAGCAACAATTAAAATTAATTTGATTGAAAAATTAAAAAATACTTCTCCCAATTTTGATAAGATTAAAGCCTCTCGAGGAAACTTTACCCTAGCCAACATTGGCTTAGCTGTTGTAACTGCTTGGATGGGACCATTAATCGCTTCAACAAAGGTTTGCCAAAGAGCGGTACTAAACATTACATAGGCTGGATAAGGTAAGAAAGTCTCACCTACATTAATGACTTTGGCTTCATTTGCTAAATTAAATCCAGCAGCCATCACAATGGGGGGAATAAAAGCCCAAATAATTCCCAGGAAGGACTGACGGTACTGAGCGCTAATATCCCTGACCATTAGTCTCCAAGCAAGTTCGCGAGAAGCTAGTAAATCTAGCCACATTTGTTTCAGTAATTGCCGAGGATGCCGTAACTGACTTTCAGGAGTATAAAATTCCTCTGGTCGTCTCGGAGGCTGTAAATGTTTGCGTCGTTTCAATATTTATGACCCTTTATTAAAGTTTGTAATATATCCTTTGGACAATCTACGCTAACCTAATTTGTAATTCGTAGTTTCTAGCTTGGCATTAACCATATTAGAAGTTACGAATTACCTTCACCTAACAGGTGTAAATGATCAATTACAAATTATGATGATGCTGTTGTAACAGTAGATTGCTGAGCTTTTGTAGTCGATATCAGCTTGTTAGGTAAATACTTGTTCGCATAGCGATTGGTAACAAATTTATTAAAGAATTTATCTATCGGTTTGAGGATTTTACCGAATGCGCGAGCCAAATAACGATTACCAAAGGCTAATTTACGACATAAAGGATCGACAATTGTCATCCGTCTGCGCCAGCCTAATCTGTTATATTTATTTTTAAAATATTGATCTTCCGTTGCATTCCACTTTTCACGCAAGCGTTTTAAGCTGTTGAGTTCCCAAGCATCGCTCCAACGTAACATGTAATAAGGTAAATCTGAAAATTCTAGGGGTGGTCCGGGTACATAGGTGACCAAAGAATCTGGTTCTAAATAAATAGTACCTCCTGCTTCAGTCACCAACATGCACAAATCTACATGCTCTTTTGTATTAAATAACTGTTCGTCTAAAACGCCAATTTTGTCGAATATATCCGTGCGTACCATCATGCAGTGAAACTCTGCTAATCCAGTTTGTTCACGTTTTAACTGCGGACGTACTTGCTCGACTTTACGACCTTGCTTGTATATTTTTTCAATAATTTGACGCCGGACATTTCCTTCTTTTTCAATGACTTTTACCCCTGATTCACCTCCAGCACAATGAACCTCTGTATGTAATGGTAAAAATTGACATACTAAAGGACTAACAATTGTTGCACCTGTAGATTCGGCACAGTTAACCATTGCTTTTAACCAGCCAGGAGTAACAGCTACATCGTTGTCAACAAAAACAATATATTTAGTTTTTACTTGGCGCAAACCTAAGTTACGAGCATGATTGGGAGAAAGGTAAAAGTCGGTGCGAATATGTTGAAAATTCTTCTCTTTCGCTTTAGTGGCAATATAATTTTTTATATGTTTCGGAGAGCCACCATCTACATAAATTAGTTCGAATGGATACTCTGTATTTTCGTAAATACTTTCTAGAGATTCGCGGGTGTAACTGAAACGTTCTCTGGGAGCAACGACAATTGTTACATCTTTTGCTGTTGTGTTTAAAGGGCTCATAACTTAATCCTTGCTTAATAACTATTTAGACTCAAAGTCAAACAAAAAATACTTGTATTGTTGATTCGTATTTTTTAGTTGTTTCAACAACTTCTAATTTATTGAGTTTCTAATTTATTGGGGAGTAAGGGAATAAGTCCGCACTGTTTCTGATACAGCAGGTAGCTTATCTATTGAGAGCTGATGATAGATTCGCTCTAATTCATCATTAAGATTGTTGATATCATAATGTGTTTCTACATATTCTCGACCTGATAAACCCATGCTCGACCAAATCTCTGGATGCTCTATCAGGTAGATTAATTTTTCTGCGATCGCAGTTTCATCTTTCTCTGGGACTAAAAACCCTGACACCCCATCTTGAACTAATTCAGGAATTCCACCATGGAAGGTACTAACTACAGGTAAACCCATAGCCATGGCTTCTTTTAAAGTATTTACTGGAGCGTCTTGATTCCCATCACTCGCGGTGACGCTAGGAGCAACAAATATGTGAGTCTTATTGAGAATTTCAATGATTTCCTTTTGGTTCATCCAACCAAGTAGTCGCACTTTCTCACCGATATTGAGTTCTTGAATTACTTGATCTAAATGTTCTTTTAAAGGTCCGTCCCCAATAATTTTAAATTCAATATTTGGTTGAACTTTAGCAACTTTAGCGATCGCACGAATGGCGTATTCTATGCCTTTTTTCTCTACAAGACGACCAGTAGTTGCAATCTGAATTTTTTCCCCAGGAGTAATGTTACGAGTTTGAAAAGTAAATCGACTGCAATCAATCCCCGAACCGTGAACAACAATTTTTTTCGGGTCGCAACCCAATTTAATCGCTCGTTGTCGAAAAAATTCACAGTTTGCGAGGAAGAAGTCTCCTTTAACTAACAGTTCATCATATACATTGTCTCCTTTTTCCTGAAGATAATAGCTAATATCATAGCCACGAAAAGATGTAATTAATTTACCTTTGAGGACTCCAAGATCCCGATATAACATCCCCTCAAGACCATGAATTCCAAATTGACAATGAATAATATCGTAAGGTTCCGACTTTAACATTTGTACGATTGAGTACATCAACCTTAAAGAAAGAGCATTTTTGCCATATTTGATAAAGTTAAATGAGTATAAAAAAGCCAAAGGAGCCTTGTGGAAGTTTGTTAAAAATAATCCTATCCCTTTAACCAATCGCCACAAATAACTTCTTGGTGTTTGCTGCAACAGAGTTGTTTTTTCAAGCAAATTATACTTCGTTATGTCAGTATGATATTTTGACATATTGCCACGTTTTTTGGCATATATGTGAATATCATGTCCGCGATTAATCAAACCCACAATCTGATTGATAATGAAGGTTTCTGAAATTACGGGAAAAGTATCTACCAGGAAAGCAATTCTCATGAAAATTATGTTGCTAAGCGATTAGTACTAGATCTCAATTTTCTCGGTTCAATTTATTGCTCGGGGTTAGAAATAAAATAAAAATATTAAAAGATAAACATCAAAAATAAAAAATGTTCTTAAAATACAAGTGCCTGTACTGTAGAACTTATTTGGGAGCGGATATCTGAGATTTGATACTTGTAATTAAATAGTTTTCAACATTGATTTACTCCAACATCCTTTATCTAGTAAAAAAAGATTTATTCAATCAAGCTAGTGTGATACTAGATACTTGATGGAGATCAGATTTTAATCTTACTTACGTATAATAGAGAACCGTGGATGAAATTAGTTTGCAAGCATTGATTAAATCAAAAGTTAAATATATGGGTATTACTTTGAAAGAGTAATTTTTTTTTAGCAAAAAAAGCAACCTGAAAAAATAATTTTTATAATATGTTTAATTTCAGGCTAATAATAAAATATTTTATTAAAGATATTTTCTGTTTGCTTTAACTATTTGTGGCAAATAAATCAATCATACTAAAGAATTATTTTTATTCAATAGCAGGATGTAATTAAGGGTAATTCTCAATCCAAAGCAAAAGAAGAAAAAGATTCAAATTACATATCTACGGGATGCTGACCATAAAATGGTAGAGCCTCCGACCATAAAGGAAATTTATCATTGCACCAATCTATATAAGCTAATTCTAAAATGCTAATTGCTGTCTTTGCTAATTCAGAATTAGCTTTAAGTAGTTGATAATTATCATTCAAGCCAGAAAGCTTTTCTTGCCAAATTTCTGGAGTTAATACTGTATCTGATAATAAAACTTTGAATGGAGAGTTATCTGGTGTAGTTTGATAAATAGCTGCAAATAATTTACCCCTTTGTGCGGGCATTTGTACGGCTAATATTTTTTCGTCTTTCTTCTCACTAAGTTTGAGATTGGTAAGATAATACCAAGCAAAGGCAGCCAATGTAGAGATTCCAAATACGGGAATATCTAATTGTTGTCCTAAAGTTCTAGCGGTTACCATCCCAATCCTCGTTCCCGTGTAACCCCCCGGACCTTTGGCAACAGATATAAAAGCTAAATCTTGCCATTGTTGTGGTTTAATAAATTCCATTAGACATGGATGCATCTGACTGGATAATTCTCGTTCTAGATTCCAAACACTAGAACGTCTATCTTCTCCATCAAAGTTACTAATTGCTAAACCTAATTCTGGGGTTGTAGTATGTAACGCTAAACCATACTTTTTCAACTGAAGATGCTCTTTTTTATTACTCAAAGGTCAAAGAAAGATTAAGTAGAACGAAATTATCTTACCGGTTCATTTAACCATGTCAGTTTGACCATCGGCAATACCATGGAAAAAGTCTAGAGGTTATTAATTTTACTGATTAATTCAGTCAGCAAGTATAATGCATAAAGTTATGCGAAATTCTAACCAAGATAGCGAAGCAAGATAATTAAGTAGTTTTTGTTAAAGGTTAGGCTTTGGTAACCATAAGTATTTTCTTAATCACAGTTCATATTGTGGCTTATGTCCTGCGGACACGCTGTAGCTGCACTACCTACGGATCCGCTAATGAATTTTGACTTTTAAAGCCCTAAGTCGGTATTGCTTCACCGGGACGCAATCTAGCCCATTTTCCAGCATCCTTCTTAAAGCTAAGACAGCCAACCACGTCCCATTCCATTTCAATTATGTCTTCACGGGGACGAATATTAACATTTATGGATGGTTCATTGGGTTCAAAATCTGGTTCCTCAGTTAAGTGAGGTTGCTGATGCTGGGTTTCTACTGCATTGTAAGTGACACAGCGATCTACATAGTGGCAGTTGACACAAATACACATAGGGAAATCAACTCCAATACCTTTATTGTTAATCTAGCTTAATAACTGGCTTTATTACTAGCCGGAAGGTTTATTTTTATTACAATGTCAAACTTTATTGATCCTCTTATCTCCCCAGAAAATTATCCTTTTAACTTAGAATTGCTACCAAAACCAGCTTACATTGTTGGCGGTGCAGTGCGGGATGGGCTTTTAAGCAGAAAACGAGAATATTTAGATTTAGATTTTGTATTACCTGGCGATGCTGTGGGTGTAGCGCGTAACATTGCTAAGCATTATCAAGCTGGGTTTGTCTTACTCGATGCAGAAAGACAAATTGCTCGTGTGGTTTTTCCTAACGCTACAGCAGATTTTGCTCGACAAGAAGGGGATACTCTAGAAGTTGATTTACACCGGCGCGATTTTACAGTTAATGCGATCGCCTATGACCCATATACGCAAAAAATAATCGATCCACTGAAAGGTGCTGAGGATATAAAAGCAGGTATTTTGAGGATGATATCACCTGCTAATTTACAAGATGACCCCTTGCGATTATTACGGGGATATCGTCAAGCGTCTCAACTGGGTTTTACTATTGAAGCAAAGACTCAAGACGCGATCTGTTCCTTAGCTTCACATGTTACTTCATTGGCTGCCGAGAGAGTAAGGGTAGAAATTAGTTACATGTTGACAAAACCTGAAGGTACTCCTTGGTTAAAAAAAGCTTGGGAAGACAATTTACTATCACCATTTTTTAAAAGTACTACCTCCGAACGGGTAGCTAAATTGCTGGATGTGGATCGAGCGGCTTCCCTACTTGCTCAAAATTGGATGGAGTTAGGGAAGAAATTTCCAAAATATATTCGGGATACCATCAAAACTACTTGGCTGGGTATTGCTAAACTTGCTATGCTCGCGAGCCCAGATCCAGAAGTTGCAGAAATTGAGTTACAAAACTTAACCTATAGCCGTGCAGAAATTAAAGCTGTTACCACTGCTCTGAAATCCTTAAAAACCTTAAATTCAGGTGAAATGTCCTTAAGGGAACAGTTTTTTTTCTTCCAAACAGCGGGAGATGTATTCCCAACTACAGCAATTTTATTTATAGCAGATAATAATAGGGTAGAGGCGATCACACCCTTGATCGCTCGCTACCTTGACCCTGATGATCTGGTTAGTCATTCCACTCAGCTTGTGAGTGGTAAGGATATTATTTTATATCTAAATATACCTTCTTCGCCACTAGTAGGGGAATTGTTGACAGAAATCAAAGTGGCACAGGCTGAAGGCAAAGTATCTACGCCCCATGAAGCTATAGAATTTGCCCGTCAGCTAATTAAAGATTGGAATTGATTAGATTGGGTTGTTTACAGTAGATCTTCCCACGCGATCGCAATATTTTTGGGAATTCTCTGTTAACTACCAGCAAAGAACAATATTAAATAATTTCCGTGCAAATGCGAGATTATTTCCAGAAAAAGATGAATTTTGTGTGAACGATGGTAGTGGAAGTGTTGACATCACTAAACCATCATTCATTCACAAGGTTATTTGCTTTAAGCAATAGTTGTTAATTATACTAATTAGTGAATTGTTTGTGTAACTAATTGTACCTTAAGTTGTATTTTGTAATGTTGTTTTTTTTCAGTAAGAATACCGCTTTATATTTACTTTTAGTTATAGTAAATTCAAATTACAAACTTTAGATTTTTGGTTTGATATATTATTTTCATTAAAAAGCTTCAGGCTCAAAAACTTTATTTTAATAAATCTAGTAAACCTTGTTATTGTATGTATCGCAAAACTAATTCTGATTTATGCCTTGATTTTTGTAGATAAAGTAATTTCCTTTGTAAATTATTTTAGATGTTTTTATGGATAAACAATCCCGATATCAACTAAGAAAAAAAGAAATTTCAGAGTTCATTATTAAAAATAGAGAAACATATAAAAAAGATAAAAGACTTCTATTTTTAATTGCAGCTTTTTGGGGTTTACTACTTTCTCCTTTTCTTGGGTATCAAGTCATTATGTTGTTAGCAATAATGTTTTGTTTTTATAAAGTATTAGTCAATTATCTTACCTGGTAGTTTCTGACTTGGGAAATTCTAGCTACCCATCAGGATTCTAAGGATTGGAGTTAGGATACAAATTTAAACTACTGGCTTTTACTTATTTCTACTCATAATATAGGTAGAACATAGTTTATATAATTGTAGTTTAAACATATGAAGGTATTTAACCATATTGCTATTTCAATAGTCATATTTGGTGTGGTGATTGGAGGGAGTTTGCCAAAATATGCTATGGCTGCATCTTCCGAGCAAGTTTGTCGGAATGCGATCAAACAAAAACTGAAAGAAGCCGATTTTGGTTCTCAGGGAGCTAATATTGCCAAACCAATTATTATTGGAATTGCTGAGCCAGAATTAATTAAGACAATCAAAGATGTCAATCAGGGAAATATTTCACAAGATGATATTCCCGATCGCATCAAAACTGACATCTCAAATCATTCTTTCTTTGTCAATAATCCTTTTAAAATTCCTATTAATAAAGAAAAAGTATCTACCAAAGTTGCGGGGGAAATTAAACCTTTATTAAAGAAGGAATGTAAGGGAGTAAGTTAAGAAATATATTTGACTGCAAATTATAAGAGCGCACATCAGTGCGCTCTTAAAGTTGTTACACGCACGCAATTATTAATCTAACAAATCAGCAGTATTTCCTAACCAATTAATGCTGTTATATTAGCTTCTGTATCCCTGCTACAGCAACTTCTCCAAGATTTTCAGATAAAGTAAGTAATGGTTTTCGCAGTCCCCATTGCTGAACTTTAGTTGCACTCAGAGCACCATGAGCAGTTGCATTTCTTAGTGCTTTAGATAATTTAAGAGCATCAACCCATGATGAGATATTTTGCTTCTCAATCAACCACCTCTGAATTATCTTTGTATCTCCGTCGTTAAGGCTAAGAAAATCAAGTATTGCTTCTCTTTCTGATTTGATTGTTAACCATTTTTCAAGCGTTTTAAATTTTGTTTTATTCGGTGAATATAATGGTTTGTAAGAATTCAATTGGCATTTTTGCGTAAATTGATTGAATTCATTGGGACTTAAGCCTTTTTTAGTCTTCTTAGTTAATAATGTTTTTGCGAACGTCTCAAATCCACCATATGTCATCACAAGTCGCCATTGAGCACCGCGTGCTTTGTGTGTTGCGTTGAGTTTATCAATTGAGTTGTGTCCAGCAGTGGGCTCACACCATTCTAATCCAGATTTAATTAAATAAAATCCTCTTGATAAAGATTGCACAACATCATCAATATGTTCTGGGTCATTTGAGTGACTATTGTTGAAGTGCAGTAATCTCGCTTGTATGTCCTTGCACTTAGGGATGTCGGATTTCCAAGAGCCATATGTCCCGAAAACTTTCCATAAATCACACCAAACATTATTGAGATTTTTAGTTATATCTGCCATGCTGATACTGCCTGCTGATAAATAATCACTGACAAGTAGTGTTACCAATTTAAGGAATTATTACTAATTTACCCTCAGTAGTATCATAAGTTTTTGACCCACATTTATCAGCTTGTTAAGCTGTCACTCCTTCCAATTCTTCATCGGTCAGATCGTATAATTCCCGCAACTTCTGTAATTTATCATCATTAACTTCCCAAAAACCTCGCCCGTGGGCTTCTAGCATTCTCGCTACAATGTTACGAAACGCCTCAGGATTACTTTTACGTAACTTTTCTGCCATTTCTGCATCCAAAGCGTAGGTATCTGCGGCTTGGTCGTATACCCAATCGTCAGTAAAATCAGCAGTACCACCCCAACCAATCAAGGCTGTCATACGTTGGGAAATTTCGTAAGCACCACCGGAACCCTGATCCGCCATTGCTTCAGCCCATTTAGGGTTTAACAATTTGCTGCGATACTCCATTCGCAATAAATCGTCTAAGTTTCGAGGGGTAGTATCTTTAGAAAAACTTTCCACAAAACTGGTTGTGACTTTTTTCCCGGTTTGTTTTTCTGCAGCTTTCTTTAAGCCGCCAGTATTAGCGTAATATTCCTGAATATCAGTTAAACCGTATTCAACCGAATCAATTTCTTGGACAATGTGATCGGTACTTTGCAGCAATTGAGTTAGTACTTCCGGACGAGCTTGTCCTTTATCTTTTCTACCATAACTAAAAACATTCCGACCTTCCCAAGTCTTTCCTAACTCTTCCCCTGATTCCCAATTTCCATCAACAACTTGGTCATTTACTAAGGAACCAAAATCACCCGCAGGATTGGAAAATAGTCTTGCAGATACGTTTTCTACTCCTTGTGCTTTTAATGCTAAAGCATGTTTTTTGATAAAATTCTGGTCTTCCGGTTCATCCGCGATCGCAGCACGTTGAAACAAATCGTCTAACAACTCAATAATATTCACAAAACTATCGCGGAAAATCCCCGATAAATTCCCTAGTACATCAATCCGCGGATGTCCCACATCAGCCAAAGGTTTGAGTTCGTAACGGACAATTCTTCCGGTACCTTCTTTCACGGGTTCTGCACCAACTAATTCCAGGAGAATACCTAAAGATTCACCCTTAGTTTTAATTGCATCCAAACCCCATAACATTACCGCTACGGTTTCTGGATAACTTCCTTCCTGCTGCAAATGTTGACTAATAATTTTCTTTGCAATTTCCCGTCCCCGTTCGTAAGCGCCAGGAGAAGGCATACGATAGGGATCTAAAGCATGAATATTTCTTCCTGTCGGTAAAACACCAGGACCATCCCGTAATAAATCTCCTCCAGGTGCGGGGGGAATATACTCCCCATTCAAACCCCGTAACAAATTTGTTAACTCATCCGTACTCTGCATTAACAGATCATGAACTAACTTTTTATGTTCGTGTTTGTCTGAGTCTTCCTGTATTTCTACTTCTTCTAACTCTTCTTCCCCAAAATAAGCTTCTAAATATGATCGCATTTCTTCGTCGTTCGGTGCTTCACCTAACACATGCAACCCAGAGGAAAACAGACGATTTTCCAAAACCTGCAAATATTCGTACAAATCTACCAAATAATCCCTAAAAGCGCGATCGCTGAACATGCGCACGTTTTCCGGACTGAAGGGAATACCCAAACGCTTTGCTTCTGTAAACGGACAATCTGCATCTAAACCCGTATCCACAATCTTTTTACAAATTGCTTCTTTGAGAGCATAATTCTTTTCCGGATCTTCCCGATATTCAGAAATTAAATCCCGCAGTGCTACCAATTCTTTATACAGTCCCGCACGACCGTAAGGCGGTACATTGTGGGAAATTAACACCCCATAACCGCGCCGCTTCGCCAAAATTGATTCAGAAGGGTTATTCGCCGCATATATGTATAAATTCGGCAAATCTCCCAACAAAATATCTGACCAAGAATAACCAGTATTACCCAAGGGCGAACCTGGTAACCATTCCACAGTTCCATGCATCCCAAAATGCACGATCGCATCTGCGGAAAACTCATTTTGCAACCACTTATAATAAGCTGCATATTGGGGATGGGGTGTTAAATCCCGTTCAAACATTAACCGCATTGGATCCCCTTGAATTCCCAAAGGTGGTTGTACCCCAATCCACACATTACCTAGTTGAATTCCACCAACTTGCAACTCATTATCAAAGGTTTTAATACCAGTACCTGTCAAAGATTTCCACTGTTTTTCGATGCGAGAAGTACCTAAATATCCCAACCATTGTTCTAAACTACGGGCTTTGACACTAGAACCTACTCGACGATTATCGTCATTTGCTTGAGATATATTTTGAGATGCAAATTCTTCTTTGTTGACCGGATTTTCATCTGCTTCCTTAACCCAACGAATTAATTCTTCAGGATCTTGGGGTAATTCGCCAACATCATAACCTTGGTCTTTTAATGAATGCAGGAATTTTAATAGACTACGAGGAACATTTAATAATGCAGCAGTACCCGTAGCCCCATATCCAGGGGGAAAACCATAGAGAATAACCGCGACTTTCCGTTCAGATGCAGGTTTTTGTCTGAGATTTACCCAGCTTTTGACTCGACCGATTAATCTTTGTACCCGTTCAGGAACTAGATAAATATCTTCTCCCACCAAACCACCCAAAGGAACAGTATCAATCGCTCCATCTAATTCGGGTAAAGCATATAAAACCACACTTTGCAATCCACCAATTCCCTGACGCGTCCAGGAATAAATATCTTGAATTAACAACGGTGCAGCAACAATATAAGGTACATTTTTTGCGGTGAGAATATTTACAGCAATTTGGGTTTGACGTCCCGCTTCCATGGAACCTGCGGGTCCACCCACCAAGGGAAAACCAATGGTAGAAACAATTCCATCAACCTTGACCGCTTCCTTAGATAAAGAAAGAGTTTCGACCTTACCTTGCTGACGTTGCTGAGTTTCATATTCACTCGTCATCCAATCCCTGACAGCAACATGTCCTTCCACACCATTAATGAAAATCGGTAAAGGAATTAAACCCGCAGCCTCAAAACGGCGAATTAACTGGGGAATATATGGTTGTTTGGTAATAACGTGTTTACGGTAAAGGAGAATTCCGATGACTGGGGATTTGCGATTTCTTACTTCTGAATTTTGTACAGACGTACCATGGTACGTCTGTACGTTATTTTGGTACCATTCTAAATATGCGCGAGGAGATTCGAAATAACCTTGGTAATCGGGATGCAATAACCCCATATTCGGAGTCTCTATTGGTTGAGGAATATCACCAACTTGCAAATCCAAATATTTTTCTGCTAGCGTCCAGAATAAAGCAGCGACATTCTCAGAACCACCAGCATTCCAATAACCATAAATAATTAACCAGTTGCGTAGGTCTTGCACCTTCTGTACTGGAACATACTTTAATAATTTAGGACCAACCTTTAAAAAACTAATATAACCAGCTAATTTATCTTCTTCCCGTCCATTACCAAACTTATCAAGGATAAATTTTACCGGTTTGGGCATTCCTTTGGGCTTGTCACCAATGGAAAACGCACCAATCTTGGTGCAACTCATCAATTCCAATGCAGACTCAAACACCAACCGGATGGGAATATTACTAATGCGATCGCTAATCCACAAAACTTGGTCGTAGTCAAATAATAAACTGGCAAAAAATACATCTGCACCATCAAGTGCTGCTTCTACCTCAGCACGTTTAGTATTGATATCCCTGTCACTAAATACCCGAATATCTAATTGCGGACAGCGAGATATCGCCACTTTTGCTGCTTTACGGTACAAGTCAGCATTGAAAGATTCAAACCCTGCGATCAAGACGATGCGTTTCATTTACCACAACCGAAAATAGTCTCTCCTTCATAAATCTTAAACTAGCTCATAGTTTTAGTGTTACCTCACGTTATTCTATTTGACTCTATTCTATTTAATTTATTTCCTGGTTACCTTCATCAATAGTTAATATCCTGGATGGAAAGAAAGTCTTTATATTAGTAGGTAGTTAAGCTTTTCTCCCTCATGAATTTACCAGAAAACTTAAATTTAAATTTACCTGTTAAAATACCCGAGCAGGTTGAGAAGGCAAAACAAATTGTGCATCAAGGATTCAACTCTTGGAGTGAAAATGCACAACAAATTGGTGAATCTTGGCAAATTACAGCAGATCAAGTTACGGATAAATTTGTTAATAAATTTACTGCTACTACTGAGCAAGCTAAAGATTCTTTAGGGAATACATTTCAAATAGCAATAGACTCTTCCTTTGGTCATTTTTTAGACAAACATCCGGCATTTTTTAAGCTGACACAAATTTTTGTTTGGGGTGTTAACCACCCAATTATTAGTGTAATCGTGATTATATTTGCAATAGCTCTAATTTTCAGCTTCATTAAGGCTATTGTTAGATTAATTGAATCGGCAAGTTTATCTATTATTCGATTACCTTTACAGTTACTTCAGGCCGGTTTAAAGTTAAGCTTTTTATATTTGAATAAACTTATCAAACTATTATTTATAAAATTTAAATACAGGCACCTAACCGATTCACCTGACAAGCAAAATATTAATATATCGAATAATTCACAAATATTACCAGTAGTAGGGGAAAAATTTGTTTATCTAGAAAAACAACAAAGATTGAAGGAAATTTCCAGCCGGTTAGCAGATATTCAAAAAGAACAACATCAATTATTGCATGAGGCTGCATCAATTCTAAATACTGAACCAGTTTCAGATTCTGACTTAGATTCAGGTTCAAATATAGATTTAAATTCTAGTTCAAATTCAAATTCCATTCAGATTTAAATTCAGACTTCAAGTCAGATTTGAACTCTGAGAACATCAGACAAAATTAAGATTAACCTCATTACCGGTATCAGGTGAAGTATTGTCTTGTGAATAGGTCAAAATATTCGACTTGTGATAATTTTTCTCTGTTCGCTAATATTGAGTGTTTATTTGATATTATCAACAGTAAATTATGAAATGATATTTCGAATGTTTGTATGTCAAAATCAAAGCAATCCACACAAATATTCCGCCAATGGATCATTACAAATCTAATTGGATTCTGTGCCAGTATACCTTTTGGCTTTGGCATGAACTGGTTATTAAATAAAACTTTTATCCAGCTTCAATCAAATAAAATTTTATATATAATTCTAATTTATGGTTTTGTTGGCATAATTATTGGTATTGCTCAATGGGTAATTTTAAAACAATATTTACCTAAAATCAGCACTATGTGGATTTTAAGTAATGCTTTAGCTTTACCTCTGGGAGTTTACACTTTTTTAGTAGTTGGCATAAATACTAGTAATATTTTATTTCCGTACTTTGGTGATGTGATCGCCGTGGGTATTTTAGCTGCTATTGCAAGTGGACTAGGTGGGGGGATAGCTGGATTAACTCAGTGGTGTTTGCTAAAAAAGTGGATAGTTCACCGATATTTTGCCATCATTTGGATTTTTTCTTCCCTCGTAAGTTGCGTACTTGCTGCCTTTATAAGTGTCACAATATCAGTTCTGATTAATGTTTCCCACTTCCCCTGGAATTGGATAGAATTAGCGATCGCATCTGCTATTTTATACAGCGTTATAACAGGGCGAGTGTTATATTGGTTCTTACTCCATCGTGAAAATCCCGCTTGATAACTAAGTAAGAAAAGATTAATAAAAAATAAAGAATAAAATACAACCGTAGAAAGTCTTCTTTGAGGACTTAATTTTTATGCCTACTTCTAATTAAATCGAAGTAATTTAGTATTTTTCCGAAAAGATAAAACTCTAAATTGTGGTTATTTAGTAGAAGATAATTGTAAATTTGAGACTTATACAAGATCTAATTTTTAATTAAGGCTTGAAAGGCTCAAAATTTTTGTCACTACTATGGGAAAATTATACTACTTTAAACTTCGTCAGAGCATATTTACTCCCCTCGCTCTAGATTAATTAGGCTAGTATGACTTTAGATATATGTCACAAAAGATATATGTCACAAAGGTTGATTATGTCCATTTAACTTTTGTCAGCCTAATAATATAAAAATCTTTCAACTCCGGTGGAGATAGAGAAAGTAATACTGCACACATCAAGAATGACACAGCAAAGGGATTGCATCGTAAGCTTTTGATGTTGATAGCCAGAAAAAGCAATATAGGTTAAAACAAATACTGAGGAATAAAAAATGAACCTTCAAATATTAATATTTGTAGCGATCGCAATCATTATTGGTATGTGCTGTGGTGCAGTAATTGTTTTTTTTATTGTTGTCCAACGCCGTCGCCAAAAAGTCGATAGTTTAGTATCTACTAAAAGTTTGATTGGTCTTTTGGCTACAGTAGAGATTCCTTTTGATAGAACATGTAAAGGCAAAGTACGCATAAAAATCAAAGGATCCATGCTTGATTTTACTGCTGGTACGGATGACCCTATAGGTTTTAAAGCTGGAGATAAAGTCTTAATTGTGGAAACAAAGGAAAATCAAGTGTGGGTTGTAGGTGAAAATTATTTGAATCGTTAGGGGTTTGGGACTGACGACTAGGGACTGGGGATTGGCGATTGGGATATTATCAATCACTAATTACTTTTTACTCTTTACTTCTTACTTCTTACTCCTTACTTCTTACTCATTACTTATAAAAAACCTATGTCAATGAAATATTTTTTACAACAAAACCCTCAAACAGTAACTGTTGCACAAGTCGATTCTAGACGTCCTTTAAATATCCAAAAAAGCCAGATTGATGGAGCACTCATCACTAGCTTACCCATTGCTTTAGGTATCTTTGGCGTCGTTTTATTTGTATGGTTTATCAAATCTTGTTTGTGTATTTGTAAGCCCAATGAAGTACTAGTTATTTCTGGTCGGAAGTGGAAAACTAAAGACGGACAGGAATTAGGATATCGAGTTTTAGCTGGCGGTCGGGCGATTCGTATTCCCATTGTGGAAACAGTTAAACGCATGGACGTAACTACTATGCCTGTTCCTGTAGAGGTAAAAAATGCTTATTCTAAAGGTGGGACGCCATTAAATATTCAAGCTATTGCTAACGTTAAATTATCGAGCGACCCAACAATTGTCGGTAATGCAATTGAAAGATTTTTAGAGAGCGATCGCAAAAAAATTCTCCGGGTAGCAAGGGAAACCCTAGAAGGTAACCTACGGGGGGTTGTTGCAGCTCTTACTCCGGAACAAGTTAATGAAGACCGCTTACAATTTGTCGAACGTATTACTTCGGACGTTAGTCGCGATTTGATGAAATTGGGTCTACAAATTGATACTTTGAAAATCCAGAGTGTTTCCGATAACGTAGGTTATCTCAGTTCTATTAGTCGTAGCCGCATTGCAGCAATTGTTAGAGATGCAGAGATTGCGGAATCAGACGCCATTCGCGAAGCAGAACAAGTAGAAGCCCAATGTCAACAAGAAGCAGAAGTTGCTAAAACTCAAAATCAGATTATAGTTCAGGAAAAAGAAAACGAACTACGGGAATTTAAAGCTAAGTTAGAACAAAGAGCACGTTCTGAAGAAGAAGTTAGTATCGCCACAGCTAAGGAAAAACGCGCATTATTTGAGCAAAAATTACAACAACTTAGGGCAGAATTAGAACGTTTGCGCTTGGAAGCTGATGAAGTACTTCCAGCAAAAGCACAACAACAAGCACAAGAACTACAAGCCCGTGGTGAAGCGGCTGTAATTGCAGAAAATGCTAAAGCTGCCGCTCTAGTTAATGAAATGCTGTCTCTAGTATGGCAAGAAACTGGTACTGATGCATCACAGTTATTTTTAATTCAAAAAATTGAACAAATACTTTCTGAAGCCGTAGAAATTCCCGGAAGACTTCAACTAGATAAAATCAATGTTGTAGATAACGGCGATGGTAAATCTCTAGCAAGTCTGGTAAAAGTTTACCCAGCAATATTAAACCAGTACTTAGAGAGCATTCATCAGACTATTGGTATCGATGTCATTGGAACTTTAACTAGCAATAAAGCTGTTGAAAGTTAGTTATTCCAATTTAATTCTAAATTCCAATTTAATTACCAAAAGTTCAAAATTCAAAAATTTGAGGAATACCGATTAAGTGTAGGGTGCTATTAGCGTTAGCGTAACGCACCATTCCAAATTTTAGAATTACGGGTTGTTAAATTCTGATTTCTTAATCTCGAAATTTGATCTTTAATCACAAGTAATAAATATGATAGAAATAATCAGTTTACTCCTGGGTATTTTCGGCGCAGGTTCAGCAGCTACTTACTGGATAATCCGTTACTTTTATCACATATGTCAGCCGAATGAAGTATTAATTTTTGCTGGCGGAAAACATAGAACTTCTACTGGCGGTCAAGTAGGATATCGCCTAGTTAAGGGTGGTAGTAGTATTCAAACCCCATTGTTAGAGCGGACTTTCCGCATGGATTTGAGTAACATGATTATTGACCTTAAGGTCGCAAATGCTTACTCAAAAGGCGGTATTCCCCTCACAGTTGAAGGGGTTGCAAACATTAAAATTGCTGGAGAAGAACCAGTTATTCACAATGCAATTGAACGCCTGTTAGGTAAAAGTCGCAAACAAATAGAACAACTAGCAAAGGAAACCTTAGAAGGTAATCTCCGGGGTGTTTTAGCAAGTTTGACACCAGAACAGGTCAACGAAGATAAAATTGCTTTTGCTAAAAGCTTATTAGAAGAAGCTGAAGACGATCTAGAAAAACTGGGCTTAGCTTTGGATAGTTTGCAAATCCAAAATATTTCCGATGATGTCCATTACCTTGATTCTCTGGGACGCAAACAACAAGCTGAATTGCTACGTAATGCACGGATAGGAGAAGCAAAAGCCAAAGCAAAATCCGAAATTCGGAGTTCGGAAAACGAAAAGTTAGTAGCTCTACGAAAAATAGAAAAAGAATTGGAAGTTACAAAAGCTGATGCGGAAAGACGGGTAAGAAATGCACTTTCCAAACGAGTAGCATTAGTAGCGGAAGCAGAAGCTACTGTAGGAACGCAAATTGCGAAGACACAAGCAGAAGTTGCGGTACAAACCGAGCGCATTAAACAGGTCGAACAGCAATTAATTGCAGATGTACTCGCACCCGCTGAAGCTGAATGCGAACGAGCGATCGCTAAAGCGAAAGGTGATGCAGCTAGCATTGTTGAAGATGGGAAAGCACAAGCTGATGGTATTAAGAGCTTAGCTGAGTCTTGGGTTGCTGCTGGCGATAGCGCCAAAGAAATTTTCTTACTGCAAAAATTAGATGTGTTGCTTAAAGCGATGTCATCGAGTATTCCTGAAGTCGCAGTGGAAAATGTCACCATGATTGATGGTAATAGTGGTAGTAATGCAACCAAGATGGCGGCTTTTATCGAGCAATTGAGACAAGCTACCGGTTTAGATGTTGCAGAAATTATTAATCAATTAAGTGAAGGGAAAAAACTCAAAAGTGCAGAAGTGAAAATAGATCCGAAGCACTAACGCAACTTGTAGGGCGATCGCCACCCCGTACATTGCGATCGCAATGCTTAATTCTTAATTTTTGGTGTTAAGAATCTAGCGGTTCTCGGTAGAGTGTAGTGTAATACGCTCTGTAGAGACGTGAAATTACCCTGCGGGGTGCTGCACGAACACGTCTCTAACAAGAAATTAAGAAATTAAGAAATTCAATTATCTGAACTGTATTAGGCTATAAACCTTCATATCAAAGATTTAAACAGAGAGTGCATCAAAAGAATGAATATGCTTACATTCCGATAAATTATCAGTTTTTTAGCCCTCTATCATTAACAGTAATCTCTTTTATTTTCCGATCAAACAGTTCAGCAACAGCTTTAAATCCTGCGTTGTTGGGATGGAGTTCATCAAACCAATTGTCATCTCCCACAGCATTTCGGCAATCAACGTGAAAAACTCGTCCACCAAATTCTACATTTTCAAGCAAACGTATTTGTGCTTCATTCCAGCGATCAATTATCTTTTGAAGAATCTCCTTTTGTAGTTCTTGGTCTACTATACCTTTGCTTATCATTGGTTGACCAAGAGAAACCCCATTATTAGGGATTCCATAATCGTATCCGTGACAAATAATCTTCAAACTAGGAAAGCGGGATAAGAGACGTAAGAATAAGCCACGGTAGAGCTGAATTATCTTTTCCAAAAAGCGATCGAACTCTTCATTAAGATAATCTGCAGCCTGTCGATCAGGCTCAAATTCACTTAGAAAATTGGCAAGATTACCATCAGCAACAAGATCATTCCCACCTCCACTGATGAGAAATATCTCGGGTTTTTCAGTCTCAATAGCCTGGGTTATTTCATCTTCATTGATGATATTTTCCAGTAAATCGCCAGCTGCACCTAAACTGAAAACTGCGTAACCATCAAAATAATCAAACGGATTAAATAATTGGTCTATGACATCTACCAATAAAAAAGGAAACTGAAACCAAGAATCACCCTCAGAAACAATCTTTTGACCACTAAAGAAAGGGTTATTAACTTTTAGTCTATATTGAAGTTGCCGCCGTTCTCTAGCTAGACGACTAATTTCACCAAACATCCCCCTGTTAACCATCTTAGTAGTATCGACGGTTTCCGGATTTGCACAAATTATTGGTTCGAAAGAGTCACGAGATTCTTTATCAACTACAAGTAATCGCTGTAGTTCAGAATTATCTGATCTCGGATCGGCTAGCATTCGGCGCAGTTTAAAAGGGCTAACTTTAGCATTACTAGTGTTAACCATCATTATTCTCTCCAAATGATAAATTTTTAAGAAATCAAACTAAAAATAACGATTTATTAGGGATATTAAATAATGCTATGTATTGCCAATAAAATAAGTTACTTAAAAGATGATTTACTTATATTATAAAATTATGAAATATCACTTTTTTAGGTTACTCCTTTTGGCTTAAAAATTATTAATACAAAACACCAAAAAACTATCGAGTAACCAATTAAGTTTGTGCTAGTGAAGCATATGATATGATGTCTGCCAAATTACCCGTAGTATGGCATTGTATGAGCCAGACTTTACGGTAAACAGCTTGGCTGCAGGCTATTAGAAATCGTTATTTCCAAGGTATTTAGCTTTCAATTCATCTAACTCTGTATCAATTTTATCTTTGCTGCGAGATGAAGAGTTAGATTGTGAATTAGATTTTGAATTAGATTTATTGGAAGAATTATTTTTTGGTTTACCACCCAGAAATATAGTTTTCATTTCTTCTAATTCCCGATCTATTTGACTCTGAGATTTTTGATTAGAAGATATTTGAACTGCAGGTGGGGGTACAGGTGATGATGGATTAATCGATTTTTTCTTTTTGACAGATTTTGAAACAGCTTTAGATCTTGGTTTAGATCTTGATTTAGATATTGGTTTAGATATCGGTTCAGATATTAAACTTAAATCAGCTTGAACTTCTTCTACAGTTTGATAGCGATGAGCAGGAATATGAGCAAGCATTTTATCCAAAATCTGGACTAGCTTTTTACTAACAGGGTTTTTGATGTATTTTTGCCAAATCCAAACTCCATGATTCACATCGTATATATCAAAAGGAGAATGTCCTGTTAACAGATGAATACAAGTAACACCCAAACTATAAATATCGCTTGCAAAAATCGCTTTCCCTCGCATTTGTTCCGGAGCGACATATTCAGGACTACCAATACTTGTTCCAGTACGATTCAAAGCTGTGTAAGTTGCAACTTTTGCTGCACCAAAATCTACCAGAAATAAATTTCCCCCTTCCTGGAATGATTGAGGAGAACTTACAGTATCGATTCTATGAATAATATTTTCAGGCTTAATATCGCGGTGAATTACTTGTCTGAGATGACAATATTCTAGTACTGGTAATAAATCCTGTAAGAGTTCTAGTATTTGTTGCTCTTGAAAAGCGCCATTTTGTGCTAGTTCTTGGGTTAAATTGTACCCATTGATAAATTCTTGAACCAAGTACTGGCGATCGCCTTGGGTAAAATATGCTAATAATTCGGGAATTTGCGGATGTTTTCCCAATTCATCAAGGCGCATCGCCTCTTGGGTAAATAATTCTGCAGCTTTTTGTAAAGTACTCGTCCCCTGGGCTTGAGGATATAACTGCTTAATTACACAATAGGGTTTTGAAGGTTTATCTTCATCTCTAGCTAAAAAAGTTCTGCCAAAACCACCCTGTCCGATCGGTTGAATTGCGCGATAACGTTCTTTGAGCAGCAATTTGGAACCACAATGCAAACAAAACTTCTCATTAGAAGTGTTTTGCGGTTGGGGACAATTTGGGTTGAGACAGTAGCTCATGTGAAGACAATAATATACCTGCTTCTATTTTGCCTTGCTCTTGAACAATTATTATTTAATCTTGTATGAATCTTATAAACTATCAAACCTACTCCACGTTCTTGATTCTCAAGCTATAAAGTAGGTGTGGAATTATCATAATTTTGAGGATAAATCTGTATGGCTAACCAAATAGATCTTGAAAACATGGGTGCTGAATCAGCAATAAATGATGACAGTATTAATGAAGTATTTTTTAATACTAGCAGTATAAATCACGTAGAAGTAATTGAAAATGTTATTTCTACTCTAGATGAAGACAACAGTGCAATGGTCAGTCATCCACAAGAAGGCACTTACTTGTGGAAGTTTAAGTATGGCACAGTTGAAGTATTTGTCCAATTAACAGGAACCACTGATGAAGATACAATTACAGTTTGGTCTTCAGTGCTCAAGTTACCTGCAAAAGATGAACCAAAAATGATGCGACAGTTATTAGAGATGAACTGTACCAGTACTTTTGAAGCGCGTTTTGGGATTATTGAAAATCAAGTTGTGGTAATTTCCACACGTACTTTAGCTGAGTTATCTCCTGGAGAAGTTTCTCGCCTTGTTACTATTGTTGCAAGTATTGCGGATGATAGCGATGAACCATTAGAAGCTGAATTTGGTATGTCTTAAACTTGGTATCACCTAAAATTTGTTACAATCTCCCGTCCTCTATGCGGGGGTTGATTAACAACATTTATTCGATCCAAGATTTAGTTTCCTTAACTTCTCCTCACATCACTCAAGGCTGTAATCTAAGCTTTAAACCCAAATTTTCAACCCAAATTTTCAACCCAAATTTTCAACTCCAACCTTTAGCCCAAACCTTGAATCGAAACCTTGAACAATAACCAAACTTGGCGACTAATTCCTCTATTAAAAGCTTCTGGAAAAGTCCAGATGACTATAGATCGCTGGTTGTTAGAACAGCATTTATTGAGAAATCATCCACCAACTCTGAGGTTTTATATTTGGTCATCACCAACTATTTCCTTGGGTTACCATCAAAAAAAATATCCCCTGCATTGGGAAAATCTGACTTGGAAAGGTCAAAAATTAGATTTGGTAAGACGTCCTACCGGTGGAAGAGCGGTGTTACACCAAGGCGATTTAACTTATGCTGTGGTTACATCAAATGTTCCAGGTAATCGCATTGAAGCATACAAAAAAATCTGTACATTTTTGATTCAAGGTTGGCAAAAATTAGGTTTAGATCTAAATTATGGTACTGCTGGAAGAGGTTACATCCATAATCCCAACTGTTTTGGAACAGCAACAAGTGCAGATTTAGTTTTACCCGATCGCACAAAATTTATTGGTAGTGCTCAGTTACGAAAAGGTAATTTTATTTTGCAACATGGTTCTATCCGTTTAAAACCAGAGCCAGAATTATTCACTCAAGTTTTTGATGCAGACTCATTTACTTCAGTGAAGCTTCCAGATACTTTAGAAACTGACGTCTTAGAAGCTGCAAATAACCGCCTAGAAAATCTAGAGCTTGAAAAGTTTAACTCTCAAGAATTTAACTCTCAAGAATTTAACTTTAAAGAAATCAATATTGAAAAAATAGTTGATACTTTAGTTGATTCGGCTATTGACTGTTTTGGAATAAAATTTGAAATAAATCCACTTTCTGAATTAGAGTGGCACAATATTTCTAAATTAGGTAATTGGTAATTGGTAATTGGTAATTAGTATACGCCCGCATCGCTGACGCGATTTTAGCAAGGCGTGACGCGTAAGCGTCATATGGTAATTGGTAATGGTAATAAGTAATAGGTAATTAATCTCTTCATTAACTCATTTACTAATGTTGGATTAATTGTAATTACTTTACTCTGAATAGAGAAGGATAACGGAAACTAGATTTTAAGGTTTTACTACCATATAGAAATGATAAATAATTAACCCATTATCTATAAACCATTATCCGTTCTCAAAGATATTAAACATTAAAAAATGTGATATAGCGGTTTTCATTTGAATCAAATACATTTTCTAATTCCCAAATGTAGAGACGTAAAATTTTACGTCTCTACGAGGTGTACTACACTCAACCGAAAACCGCTATATCTACTTACCTACCAATATAAAGATGAATTGGTGAACTGCTAGAAATATTATTCAATCTTTGTCGATAAATCAATTTAGATTTAGTCGCTTGGCTCTGTTCAACCATCTGCGCGATCGCTTTGAGAGACTGATTTTCTAGAGCAATTAACTTTGAATCATTGTCAAAATCAATCATTTTGAGTGTTTCTACAGGTCTGATATACCCAAGAATTTCTGGTCCATGATTGTATATAGCCTCATGAGCGCTTGGATCTGTGTAAGTCCTAGTATCCTTTCTACTATCGCTCCAACACTGATACAAAGGAATCATATTAGAATCTGTTTTGTCTCTATACACATACCCTTGGAGGCGAGGTTCTTGATTATAAATAGCTTCACAACGACTTGGTTCTGTAGAAAGCTTACTATCTTTTCTTTCGTCACTCCAACATTCATAGAGAGGAATCATACCCTTTTCTGGTTGTGACCAAATCATTCCTAGCAACCAAGGTCCATAGGTATAGGTAGACTCAAACACTTTACCTACTTGAGTTTTGGTGTCTTTTCTTTCTTCACTCCAACCCAAGTACAAAAGACGCATTTCGTTTTCCATTTCATCCTCCAATTATTCAATTGATTTTATAAATTCAAAGTCAAAAGCCATAAAGATACCTAACTTGGATTACTAATCACACCAAGTTATTCTGCACTAAAAAATATTCAGTTTTTAACTAAAACGTGAGAGTTTTATATTTTGTTTTACAGGTGCTGAACCATTAAGTATCAAACGTTGGCAAATACAATTCACACCTTTATAAATAATGCAATGCACGAAAAAATAAAGGTTGCAATCACCTTAACTTGCCTGGTATTAGCACATGTTTATAGAGCAAAACTGATGATAGTAATTCGATTGTCGAACCACTTTTCTTGCAGATTTAAGTATTCTTTACTTATATAATAGCGACAGTATTTTTACCATCGGTATTATTACTAATTTTCCTTTAAGTAAAAATACGATCCCCAAAAATTATATCACCATAGATTAAAAATATTTACTTAGCAAAGCTCTACAGAGCTTTCGGCTTATTTTGTAGGTTCGGTTTTCTTTGTAGATGTAACACGATTTTCACTAAATATTATGCTTTACTCTCTGTAATACAAAAAAATAATAAGTTAAATTATATACTTTGCAGCAAGGGAGTTTTTATTCTACTGCTTTCAAGCTTAAAAAGATTAAACTTATATTCTGTCCATAGTTGCTATTGCAAAAGTTTATTACAAGTTCAATTTTTCTTTTTAGCTGTGAACCAAGTCAATAAATTAAAAAATATGTGCGATCGCCAAAAATGTATTTCCTGCTTTTTTTCAACTCTTCATATGAGCAGACATACTTGTGAAATGCAGCTCATACACATATAACATACATGCAGAACATAAAGTAAAAGTATCGCTCGTATAAGTATACCTCCCATGCAAATTTTCCAGATTTACGTATAAATATAGAATGTTTTGTTATTGGATTATTAGATTAAATAATTTGTTTTTGGCATCAACAAACCGTTTTTGAACTATAAAATTAGATTTAAAGAACTTAAATATCTTGAGAATTAATATCCTAAGAATTAATGTCCTCAAAAGTGTATGGGTGAAACTTATAAATGACAACAAATAATCTTTCTCGACAAATTGTAGCGATCGGTGGTGGGGGATTTTCAATGGAACCAGGAAATCCCCGACTAGATAAATATATTTTAGAACTATCGAACCAGAAAACTTCTAAAATTTGTTTTCTTCCCACAGCAAGTGGCGATTCCGATAAATATATCGTCAAATTCTATTCAGCATTTTCACGTCAGCAATGTCAGCCATCACATCTATCACTTTTTCAACCACACACAGCTGACCTAAGGTCTTTCTTACTGGAACAAAATATTATTTATGTCGGAGGTGGAAACACCAAAAATCTAATGGTTTTGTGGAAAGAATGGGAACTCGATCAGATTTTACTAGAAGCTTGGGAGAAAGGAATAATTCTGACAGGGTTGAGTGCAGGTTCTATTTGTTGGTTTGAGGAAGGATTAACAGATTCAATACCTGGTTCGATCACCGTATTACCATGTTTGGGCTTAATTAAAGGTAGTAATTGTCCCCACTATGACAGCGAACCAGAAAGAAGACCTGCATATCATAATTTGCGATCGCAAGGATTAGTTAGCGATGGGTATGCTGCAGATGATGGAGTTGCTTTGCACTTCATTGACGATACATTACACAAAGTCGTAAGTTCCCGTCCCCAAGCCAAAGCCTATAGACTGGAAAAAATTAATGGTGAAGTTCGTGAAACTGTTTTAGAACCAATGTATTTAAGGGAATATATTTAATTAAGGTTATATATCTGAAAATTTAGTAAGCGATCAAGAAATACAGCAGAATTAAGTAGTCATGGATTTAGGAGGCTGCAAATAACCCGCAGCAATACATTCCTCGATAGTTTCTTGAACGAGACCCCACAACTGAGGTGCACCTTCTTCTACAGGAGCCATTCTTTTCATTACCTGCTCGTGTGTAATATTATAAAGTTGCCAAGTACCACCTTTTGTCGCTTTATTATTTAGCATTGGTTGTATGCGATCTAAAGCTGCAGCGAATTTTGCTGAGGGAGTTTTTCTCGCTTCAAACTCTTCCCAAAGTGAATGTAATTCTTTTCCCTGATTTTCTGGTAAAATTCCAAATAATCTTTTAGCTGCTGCGGTCTCTCTTTGGGCTTTACTCTTATTATTTTGAACGTCAAAGCAAAAGGTATCGCCAGCATCTATTTCAACCAAATCATGAATTAGCACCATTTTCATTGCATGGAACAAATCGACTTCAGAGGGTGCATATTCTGCCAAAATCATTGTCATCATAGCCAAATGCCAAGAATGTTCTCCACTGTTTTCTCTTCGAGAACCGTCGGTAAGCCTAGTTTGGCGTAATACTTTTTTTAGTTTATCTATTTCGACAATAAATTGGATTTGCTGATTTAATCGGTAATTATTCACCTGAAATTTTCCGTGTAGTTACATATTTTTAATACTCTACCCCAGAACATCATAAAAGTTTTATTGTTCTTTTTCATACGAATTGCAATCAATCTGCTATTTTCAAAAATGTTAGGACTTATGCAATTCCTCTAGTGAAAACTGAAGGTTTAGGGAATACAAAATCTTGTTTTGCAATATGGTTTGACAGCACAAGCCTCGATTCTGACTCCTGTATTCTGTTTTTGCTAAGGGACAAATACGAAGTCTTCATCAGATGCTGCAAATTCTGGCGTAAAACTTAATAACAAAACCTCCTTTAGCGGTAGCTAGGAGATACAGTGCAAATCTGAACTAAACGTCAAACTTATATCTACAGCAAGGCTAAAGTCCAGATATCTCAAATCCTGACCAAGTATATAGCACAGAACTTTTCTTGCTGTATTTAATAAACAACTAATTAAATTAATACTTCAAAAGCTTATGCCGGACATGTTAGTGAAACTTTACGATCTGCCTTCCTTAGAAGCAGAAATGGATAAAAAACAACAAGAGGGTATTATTGTACGTCGCGCGATCGCACCCGAGAAACACTTAGTTCTAGCTTGGGTTGAAAAACATTTCAATTCTCATTGGGTAAGTGAGTGCGATGTTTCTTTTCATAATAAGCCACCTAGTTGCTGGATAGCTATTGAAAAAGAAAAATTGATTGGTTTTGCTTGTTATGAATCCACCTGCAAGAATTTTTTTGGTCCAATGGGAGTTGATGAAGCAGCACGAGGACGTGGAGTAGGAAGAGCACTCTTGTTGGCGAGTTTACATGACATGCGGGTACAAGGTTATGCTTATGCTGTGATTGGTGGCGCTGGCGCTGTAGAGTTTTATCAAAAAACAGCAGGTGCAATAGTAATTGAAGATTCCAAACCAGGCATCTACAGTGGTATGTTACGAGAAAAAAGTATCTAGTTTAAAATCTGGATTTAGATTTAAATTCTAATTTAAGCATTTGTCATTATGAGTTGCATTTTTGAAACTAATAATAACGACCCATAAAACAATAGGACTTACGCAACTGACATATTTTTCTTGTAGGATGTGTGACACGAGCAAGTTAATTTGAACAAGCCAATTTGAAGGTATTAATAAGGTTTTTAGTGTCACGCACCACCTACCCATATATTGTGACAATTGCGTAAGTCCCGAACAAATAAAACAATAACGAGTTCAAGAATCAGTCAATTAGTTGCTGGTTAGTCGATTGCTGATTTCGCGATCGCGCCTAAGTTGAAACCAGGTGGATATTTACCTTCTTCCTTGACTCGTTTAATATCTGCCGGTGTAATTCGCAGTTGTAATTTTTGCACTAAGACACCTATTATATCACCTTTATCAATGATTCCTGCAACTGCACCAGCAGGTGAAAGCACGACGATTCTAGACAAATTTTCGCTCTCTAGTTTATTGATAACATTGGCGATGCTCGTATTTTCCGTCACGCTAGGAATTTCCGTCAAGGGATGGACAATGTCATTTAAAGTTTTACTTTCCCATTGACTGCGTTCGATAACACGTAAATCATCGATGGACACCATACCTCGATAACGCCCATCAGATTCAGCAAAATATACCTGAGAATGATTTGTTTCTAAAACATATAAATCGGCAAACGAACGAATTGTTCGATCTGCATCCACAACTCTAAAATCCCGTGTCATGGTTTCTCTAGCAGTGATTTTGAGTAAAGTTTCTTGTAAAACACTCACCCGATCGTAACTTGTAGCATTGCGGATACAAAACCAACCCAAAAGTGCTATCCACAGACCAGTAACTAGTTCGCCAGTCAAATAATCTACTAATAAACCAAAAGCAATTGCACAATAACCTAAAATTTGACCCGTCCTTGCAGCTAAATGTACTGCTTGAAAGCGATCACCCGTAGCTTTCCATAATGCAGCTTTTAAGACTTGTCCGCCATCTAGAGGTAAACCAGGAATTAAGTTAAATAAAGCCAAGACTAAGTTGATTCGACCCAAGTCCCCCAACATAACACCGAGAACACTAGTGTCAGAAAATACTTCAGATGCTAAACTTAGGAGAAAAAATAAGGTAATACTAACCAAAGGTCCAGCTATTGCAACTTGAAAGGCTTTGAAAGGAGTTTTGGATTCTTCTTCAATTGTAGCAACACCACCAAATAAGAATAGTGTAATTGAATTGACTTTGATTCCTTGGGATTTTGCAACTAAGCTGTGACCTAATTCATGTAACAACACTGAACCAAATAGTAACAGTGCCATAACTACACCAGCACCCCAAGCAATAACAGATCCCAATTCTTGATAATTTATACCAAAATTTAGAGTTGCTAACCCCAAAATCACAAACCATAGGGGGTCTAAAAACAATGGGATTCCAAATAACGATCCTATTTTCCAGTTTGTTTGCATGACTATTTTTTGAAAATAAAGATTTCCTATGCTTGAGGGCAGATATGCAAGGTAATTCTTTTCATCTTTTTATTTTTTATTCTTTAATTAGTTAATTCTTTTTATTATTCTAATTGTTTTACCAATTGATGTATCCTAAAGATTCAAATCCTTATTGACAGCTTTAGAAAGTAGAAGTCATAAAATGTAAAGTTGATACATATAATTAAAAATTACAAGTGCTAAATATTTACTTAAACTTAACCTTGAAATTCATGATTTATATTGAGTGGGCACAATAAAAACAGTATTAACAAAATAGTCTTAGAAAATGAGAATTATCAATAAAAATTTTAAGAAATTATTGTATTTGATGTTGTAATTTATTTATTAAGTATGTACCCAAGTATGTACCCACCAGAATTGAAGACGGACGCAAAATATTTTTAGTAGAGACGCTGCAATCGAGCGCCTCTAAAACTTTACAATTTCCCTAAGCGTTAGCCTTTAGAAAAATCTGCAATCTACAAAGTACCAATATTAGTCAATCCCAATACAATACCAATACCCAGGATATGACCAAAACACATTGCACCAACAAATGCTGGAATACTGATAGGGACAAGAGGCATTTTTGGTCCAATATTGGGGTACTTAACTTTTGTTGTTAACAAAAGAGATACTATAGAACTGCCAGCAATTATTCCGGCTACTTGGGGAGTCCAGATGGGCGTTACGGGTACATTAGCCGCAGTTGACAGTAAGTAAGATATCAAATTTCTTTCTCCTGAATGGAAAATGTATATAAACCACCAAAATTATAAGTTCCAGATAACAAAGCGGGTATTGTGTCAAAAATAGATTTTTTTCTGTATTGTGTGATACAAAATAATCAATTGTCATGCGAATTAAAATTTGTGGTATTACAAAACCACAGCAAGGTAGGGAAATTGTATCTTTAGGGGCAACAGCCTTGGGGTTTATTTGCGTTAAAGCCTCTCCACGCTATGTTGATGTCAATCAAATTAGAGCAGTAGTAGAACAAGTTCCTAAAGATACTGACAAGATTGGTGTGTTTGCTAATTCTTCAATAGAAGAAATAATTCAAATTGCCACAAATTCAGTCTTGACGGGTATCCAGTTGCATGGAGATGAATCGCCAGAATTCTGCCAACAATTACGAGATAATCTGCCCGAAATGGAAATTATTAAGGCTTTACGAATTAAAGCTGTTGATGATTTAAGTAAAGTAGAATTTTACCTTGCAAAGGTTAATACACTTTTACTTGATGCCTATCATCCCCAACAATTGGGGGGTACGGGTAAAAAAATAGATTGGCAAACTTTAAAGCAATTTAATCCTGGTTTGCCTTGGTTTTTAGCCGGGGGACTAACTCCAGACAATATTTTAGAAGCTTTGGCTTTGATTTGTCCCAATGGGATTGATTTATCGAGTGGTGTGGAACGCTCTCCAGGAGATAAAGATTTGAATAAAGTGGCAAAGTTATTTGAGCAATTGGCTGGCTAGTGAGAATTAGCGACTAGGGATTAGGTATTTTTCCCTAATCCCCAATAGCCAGTCCCCAGAGGCTATGACTACATCACCTGCGGTTCTGCCGACGCCGCAGGCTCTATGCCGCAAGGCGGCACGCAGTGCTATCCCTAGTCCCCAACATTTAGAAAAATGCTGGTTGGTGACGAATCAAATTAAAAAATTCTTCTCGGGTTTTTTGCTCTTGCTCAAATACCCCTACCATTGCGCTAGTGACAGTCCAAGAACCAGGCTTTTGTACGCCTCGCATTACCATGCACATATGAGTTGCTTCAATTACAACTGCAACTCCTTTCGGTTCAAGAATCTCTTGTACAGCTTCAGCCACTTGTCTGGTTAAACGCTCTTGTACTTGTAACCGACGAGAATACATTTCAACAATGCGAGCTAACTTACTCAACCCCACAACTTTTTGATTGGGAATATAAGCAACATGAGCTTTACCCATGAAAGGTAACATATGATGTTCGCAAAGACTAAAGAGATTGATATCTCTAACCAGGACCATCTCGTCATGACCTTCATCAAAAATTGCACCATTGATGATGTCTTCTAAAGACTGCTTGTAACCACTGGTAAGGAATTGCATTGCCTTGGCGACACGCTGCGGAGTTTTGAGTAATCCCTCCCGTTCCGGATCTTCTCCAACTCCCTCGAGCAGAGTCCGAACTGCATCGGTCATCCGCTCCATCTGCTCTGGTGATTCTGGTTTTGGTATGTTTTGTTCTTTTTTACTTTTTATAACATCTGCTAAATCGGGAATCAGAGGAGATTGGGAGATGTTGGAGCCGTTGGAACCGTTGGAACGAACGATAGTCATGATGTCTTTTAGTTTTTGTCTGTAGTTAACAGAGTCGATTTAAGTCGAAAAAGAAATAATCGAAAAATAGATATGACGAGCGTATAGCTTGTCTGTGAGATACCTGTTTATTTGCTGTTACGGACAATTGTCGTTAGTTAGATAGACACCCATCGAAGATAGTGAATTGGGGAATTAAGAATCTGACAAGTTAGTGAGAGAATTAAGTTTTGGGAAGTTCAATACTCATATATTCAAAGGCTGACAACCTTAAATACTTGTAAAAACATTACACTGGAAAGCACATACACTATCCTCTGAGCTTTACGACACAAAATCAAAACTTTGCCTTTCATTTTTCTCTTAAAACCCTCTTGAGACAAGAAAACTGAAGTATCCTGTCAACTCAACAATCAATTTGGATGATGAATAGTTCACAAATAACTAACGATTCACGAACGCAATAATTCACAAATAAAGGAATTGATGAAAAAGAGTTCGCGGAAAAAATTCACGAACGGAAATTCACGAACGAAAATTTACAGAACGCCTGCACTTGGCATAAGTGTTAATTCGTCTACAACCGCTTGCTTTGGTAACATCGCAGCATAGAGAATCGAGTGAGCAACATCTTCAGGAGATAACATTTTGGAGCGGTCAAAGTCCGCATTCACGGTGTCGGTATCCCAGATACTAGTATTTACAGCACCAGGACAAATCGCTGTCACACGAATACCGTGAGGGCGTTCTTCTTGTGACAAAGCTTGAGAAAGAGCCATTAAACCAGCTTTACTGACGCAGTAAGCTCCCCAACCGGCAAAAGCTTGTTTTCCTGCAATAGAGGAAACATTAATAATTGTTCCCATGCCGTGATCGCGCATCGCAGGTAAGACTCCCATAATACACTGAAAGACACTGGTTAAATTTAAATCTATTACCCGTTGCCAATCAGATAGTGAAGTTTGACTTAGAGTCCCTGTATAACCAATGCCAGCATTATTGACGAGAATATCTATGTTCCCAAAGTCACTAATAATATTCTGGATATTTTCCGACACTGTTTCTAGGTTTTCTAAATCAAGAGGATAAAATTTTGAGTTTACCCCCAACGCCCGAGCTTCAGATGCGACCTTTGCCAACTTATCAGTTGTTCGACTGACTAAAGCAATATCTATCCCCGCTTTTGCAAATTCCAAAGCGGTGGCTTTACCGATACCACTACTTGCCCCGGTAATTAGGGCAGTTTTTTTTTGCTCCAAACTCATGCTTTATTCCAATATTTCGAACGCTTTGACCGCACATCTATCCTGTTATTGAAGTCTCTTGCCTTGGATAGATTAAGCTATACTTAAAATTCAAAATTTTCTAGATGATTGCTGCTATACTCCCCTCAATGGGTATATAACTCGTCGAATTATCAAATAAATTCTAAGGCACACACATATTTCTCACTAAGAAATAAGCTGCTTGCCTTGAATACTGATAGCGGCTACTCTGCAAGGACATATCCTGGCTGACCTTATATTTCATGGTCTTAAAGTTAATAAATTAGTCCGGTACAAACCACCCTGTACTATCGAGTCAATTGGTAAAAAAAGTACAAATGCCTATGGCTGAGAAGATTGTTAAAAATCTTTACGTGCCATAGGCAATTATAGCATTGCTGTTTTATTTAAACTAAAAATTCCTACTTTTAAGAAACATCTAGTTCCTGGAAAGATCCAATAGCGCGAAATTTTTCATAGCGCAACTGGCGTCTTTGTTGGGGAGTTAGGCGAACCAATTCTTCAAGATTATCTAACAAAGCTTGCTTGAGAGTTTGGGCAGCTTGTAAAGGGTCTGAATGAGCGCCACCAACTGGTTCGGTTAATATTTGGTCGATAATACCAAGATTTTTTAAGTCGTTAGAAGTAATTTTTAGTGCTAAAGTTGCTTGTGGTGCTTTAGAAGAATCTTTCCAAAGAATTGCAGCACAGGCTTCAGGAGTAGCAACGGTATATACAGAATGTTCAAACATCATTAACCGATCACCTACACCGATTCCTAATGCACCACCAGAGCCTCCTTCTCCAATCACTGTACAGATAATTGGTACTTCCAAGCGAAACATTTCCCGTAAATTATAAGCGATAGCTTCTCCTTGACCTCCTTGTTCGGCTACCACTGTTGGTAAAGCTCCAGGAGTATCAATAAAAGTTATAACCGGCATGCTGAACTTATTAGCATGTTCCATTAGGCGCATTGCTTTGCGGTAACCACCGGGAGAAGCCATACCGAAATTGCGAGCAATATTATCTTTTGTATCCCGACCTTTTTGGTGACCCAACATTACCACTGGCTGCCCCCCCAAACGAGCAACTCCACCTACTAAAGCCGGGTCATCAGAACCACCGCGATCGCCATGTAGTTCCATCCACTCATCGGTAATCGCTTGAATGTAATCTAAAGTACTAGGGCGTCGCGGATGGCGAGCTACTTGCAGCCTTTGTGTTGGTGTCAGGCTACTGAAAATTTCTTCACGTAATTGCATAGCGCGTGTTTCTAGTTGACGAATCTGACTAGAAACATCGACGCCATTTTCCTCAGCAAGTTGACGAATTTGCTCAATTCGATTAGCGAGTTCTGCTAGCGGCTTTTCAAAATCTAGTAGTAGCGGTTTGCGCTCTGTAGTAGCCATTATTAAAGTGATAATTGTTGAATTATAGAGATTTTGTTGGTATA
This sequence comes from Mastigocoleus sp. MO_188.B34, assembly GCF_030065675.1. GTDB lineage: Bacteria > Cyanobacteriota > Cyanobacteriia > Cyanobacteriales > Nostocaceae > Mastigocoleus. The sequence continues at coordinate 44,234 of NZ_JASJDK010000016.1, forward strand.
TCGGGGAAATTAAGAGCTAAATAATAGATCTTACCTAAGCTCGGGACTAAAAAATCCCTCTAAAAAACTAATTGAGTTTTAGAGGAGAAAATTTAGGTAGTGCTTCTTATCTTGCAGCCCTGGGCTTAATCTGGGTAGTAAATCATCACAAATAGCAATTTTCCTACCCTGTTTACATAATTCCTAAATAATAGTTAAAAGCCGAGTTTATTTTTGGGCTCTATTCTGTTGGGCCTTATTAAACTCTGCTCGGAGACATTCAAGAAGTAAACTAAGTAAGTAAACTACCAAGATAGAACATCGCAGATGAGGTTGTTGACAGTTAACAGTTAACGATTGTGATGTTAATAGTCAACCGCCAACTCTCAACTTCTTGTTATCCAACAAGCAAGGGTCTAAATCCATGTTTTACGGATACTCGACCTATTTGTTCCATCTTTTCTACGGTAATCTGATTTCGTCCCCAAGAAAAGTTAGTATGTAACTTCTCGAACTCCAGTAACATTGACTCGGCAAAGCAAGCAAATAACTGACGAGCAGGAACTTCCATATTGACTATTGTCATGATTTTCCAGTCAATATCAAGAGAATGCTCTACAATTCCGCCGTTAAGTATATGTATGCCTGGATGTTGAATTTTTGTCGCTAAATTTTTAGGGTAGCCACCATCAATCAGTAAACAAGGTTTTTTTAAAGTTTTTGGATTAATTTCCATGCCTTTTGGCATACTCGCCACCCAAACAATAATATCGGCTTGGGGAAATGCACCTTCCATCCCAACAATCTTTCCCCGTCCAAGTTGGGTTTGCAATTTTTGCAAGCGTTCTTGGTTACGGGCGATCAGCAATAACTCCCGAACCTCGGTTTTTGCATCCAACCATCTGCAGACGGCGCTACCAATATCTCCGGTTGCACCACATACTGCGACTGTTGCATTCTCAAGTTCTATTCCTAATTGCTTTGATGCTTCCTCAACTTGCCGACAAATTATATAAGCAGTGTGGGTATTTCCGGTTGTAAAGCGTTCAAACTCAAGTTTGATATTTCGGACTTGCTGAAATTGCTCTAATTTGAAGTTTTCAAAAATTATTGAAGAAAAACCACCCAAAGCAGTGATGTTTATGCCATGCTTTTGAGCATGAGCCATTGCATTTAAAATCTTCCTAGTTGCAGCTTTAATTCGACGATTAGCTAACATCTCCGGTAGAAAGCAAGACTCGACATAGCGCCCCTCAATTTTTTGTCCAGTAACGCTGGTTACTGTGATAGTGTCAACAATTTGAGGGGGAGCACTACACCAAAAATCCAAACCTTGGTCGGCGTATTCTGGATAACCCAATTCTTTTGCTACTGATTGGGCGTGATTTAAGCTGGTAAGATGTCCGATTAGACCAAACATGAACTATTTGCCAACGGGCGTTTGCCTCGTGTAAAACGTGGAATAAAATGTTTTGAAGTTTTGAAATTATGATTTTCAAGTAAAGACGCCCCAAGGGGACGTCTTCAGAAACAGTTATTAATGAGGAGTTAAAGGCAAAAGAAATTTTAAAGAATATCTGATTAAATTTTTCCTTAAACTTTCTTTGAACTTAATGTATTACCGCACCAATAACCGTATCCATCGACTCAGCACTTTTGTAATTGTGTTACTTGGCTTATTAAACGGCTCTCAGTCCATAAGCAGAAAGACGCATAATTTCACGAGTAGAGAAACCAATATTGCTTAAAGCTTCACCATACTGAATCATGAAGTCTTCAATTAAGGCGTCTTTTTCCATTGCCATATTTTCAGCATCCACAGCTACTTGTTCTAGCATTTGCCAAACTATGGGTAAGTTTTGACGATTTGCTTCTTCCAATTCAGCTTTGGATTCTTCAAAGTGTTCTTTCAACCAGACCTCACCAAAATTTAGATGGGTGTATTCGTCTTTCACCACACCTTCGGTTATTTTGCGCGCAAATGGATCAGCAACTGGAATATAAATGTTGTATGCTGCAATTGCAAAACATTCAATAATTAAAGACTGGATCAACAAACAAGTAACAACTTTTCCTTCTGAGAAAGCTGTCTGAAAATTTTGATGTAATTTAGAGAAAAATTGCTTGGCAAACTCCAAATCAGGAGTTACCTTGAGATTGCGTCCGCAAGCTTCAAACCCCTTTTTGTGACGGCTCTCCATCTTTGAGAGACGAGTTAGCTCTTGTATATGCTCTGGCAGCAGTTGTGCTAGTTGGATGTAATTTTCATGGGCTTCTTGTTCCCCTTCAATCACAATGGCATTGACACGAGTATAAGCATCTTTGTAAATCTCACTTTGATAATCCATTTCGGATTGATTTGCAAGCTGCTGCATGGTACGTTTACTCCTTTAGACGAGAACTGTGGGTTAGGAGAATTGAATATACCCTGTGACATTTAGGGCAGTATTACTGAGCTTTAATTTAATTTAGCAAGTACACTATAATTTTCACTATATTTATACTTTTTGCTTTTCGCGAGCATACTTGTTACTACTTAGCTTTTAGCAGAACAAATAACAAAGAGCAAAATAATAACAAATTGCATCACATCCGTAATATTACAACGAGAAGGCAGTGAATTAACGATTGTGACAGGAGATGCTCTAGTATTAAACAGTAGATACATTGCTATGGATTAAGTGTCAAAAACATCTTTAAATTTCAATTATCTCAGCTTTTTAAACATTGGAGTACTGCTACTAGGGAGTTTTATTGTTTTATTGCCCCTGTTAATAGTATTACTGACATCGTTCTCCCCTGAGGGTACAACCCTACAAATCATACCGAAAGATGGTTGGTCTTTTAGTAACTATCAAGAGGCTTGGAGTCGTGGTAAATTTCCCTTGGCTTTTTGGAATTCAACTTTTGTTGCTTTATCTGTAACTGGTTTTCAGATATTCACTTCGGCATTAGCTGGTTATGCCCTTGCTAGGTTGAAATTTAAGGGGCGTCAAGCTTTATTATTAATTATTTTGGCTACATTGGTTATTCCGTTTCAGTTATTAGTGATTCCAACATTCTTAGTACTTAAATGGGGAAATCTGATTAACACTTATGGGGCATTAATCCTACCAACTGCAGCAAATGGCTTTGGAATCTTTTTGATGCGGCAATTTTTCCAAACGATTCCTGTTGAATTAGAAGAAGCCGCAGCTATGGATGGAGCAAATAGGCTGCAAATACTATGGCAGGTTATGTTGCCTTTAGCTCGCCCAGCTTTGATTACATTGTTTTTATTTACATTTATTGGTGAATGGAACGATGTATTTAAGCCGTTGGTATTTACCACTAGACCAGAATTAAGGACTGTGCAGTTGACTTTAGCAGAATTTCAAGAACAATTTACTAGTAATTGGCCCCTACTGATGGCTGCAGTGACAATTGCTACTCTTCCTGTCATAGTTTTATTTTTAATCGGTCAGCGTCAATTTATTAGAGGCATAGCTACTACGGGAATTAAAAATTAGCGATTTAAATTTTTACTTTCCCCTGTTTTAACTAATTTATTATACATTGCGACAATAAATACATTTACATTTATTAGAGTATTTTTCTGCCATCAAGTATTAATAAAAGTAATAGATAATATTATAAATAGTTACTAATATTTGTTTGCTATGGATTATAAATCATCAATCAGTAGTGTCAAATATTAGTATTTCGCACGTTGTTGTGGGCTTAATTTACTTTGGACATATGCTTTTATTAATTAATAACTGGGACGTTGCTTAATCAAAGGATGATTTCGCCCCCTAGCCCCCAATTTTGGGGGAAACATACTTCTCAAAGTCCCCCATTTATGACCTTGCGATCACGCTAGAAGCTTATAGCTGCGCTAACTACGGATCCGCTAATGGGGGATTTGGGGGGCTATACTTTGGGATAAATTTTTAAAATTCATACCTCATTTCTGCAACGCCATATATTGATAACTAATCATTGTTTGTTGTGAAAGAATGACTAATCACCAGAGATGAAAGCTCGACTGGATAGATAATTAACTTAGCAAATAATAAATTAATAATTACCCTTTAACTTTGATATTTAACTCTGATAGTTCTGATTTATCAACAGAAGGTGACAGATTATTGTACTTGCTGAAAAATCGAAAATAAACCGAACTACAAAACTCTTTAATTGGGAAAAGTAAATAAGTTAAAGGATTAATTGTCACAATAATGTTACGAAAATCTCGCTTAGCTAAGGCAATAATTTGTTTTGCGACCCAATCTCCTGACATTACTCCAACTGGGTTGAGATTACTTTTAAATGGTCCAAGGATTAGTTTTCGCACCACACAAGGAGCATCTAACCGACGTAGAGTAACTAAATCTCCTAAAGTCCGTTTGGAAAGTTCGTAAAGTGGGCTAAAGGCTGGGTTAACCTCTGCTTCTGAGGTGTTTACCCATACTTCCTTCAGCGCCATATCTTTATTAGTTCGCACCGTATCAAAAAATAGCTCCATTAAGCGCCAACTGGAAAAAACGTTGATTTCATAAGATTTGGCGATCGCCTCGGGAGTCCTTTCACCATAAACATTGATACCGTGATTTAGAATCAGGATGTCAATTTTTTCCAATACTTCTTTTAATTCAGTTTCTTGACCAACTTGCCAATTCACAGTTTTAAAGTTGACATCATTGCCATTAACTTTTAAGGTTATAGACTCAGATTTGGAACTGAGGGCTATAACTTTAGCTCCACATGAGTGTAATCGTAATAATAAAGAACGTCCCAAAGTGCCAGATGCACCAGTAACAGCTATCTTTTTCCCTTTCAAAGACAAAGCTGTACTCATAAGCTTGTCAAAAAATGTAAGTGTACCGCAATAGTAAGCATTATCATTATCAAAATGATGCCGCCAATGATAAGTTCGGTTTACGAACCAACGAGATGGCGATTCAGTAAAAATACCAGGTGCATGAGTTAAATCAGTAGCTTCTGCTGCCCATTGGCTACCAATACCGCGAGCAATACAACTAAATAAAAAAACTAATGTATAAAGTATTCCGATCGCAGTAGCCCAATGAAAATCAGGAGCCAATTGAAAGCAAATCCACCACCCAAAGAAACCGAATAGGAGCATTACCAGAGATTCAGGTAAGTCATTACGCCACTGGGATTTACGATATACAGTATCGCTAACAACACTATAGTCACGACGAAAAACACGATGATGCCAAACATGTTGGCGATAAAGCCAAGACCAGCGATGTGAAACCATATGGTATATGTCGCGTACCAGTTCAGCGAATAAAATCGACCCCAATCCCCAGGCTGTAGCCGTTAAGTAAAAAGATAACATTGTCAATCACACACCTTTTATTAGTTAGCAGTTTGTGGCTAAAGCCAAGCCCTTTGGGGCTACGGTTAACATTTGATATTTAGCATTCAAAAGTTAACAGTAAACTGTCAACTATTTATTCATTCTTTGATTTAATCTACGAATTGGTACGCTTTTCACAAATAAAGCTACTGTTTGCCAACTTCCCATAAATTTATACATAATGTCAATCAGGAAGACTTTTGAGTTTTCCTGATGTAATAAAGATTTTAGAGAATTTATATTATTTAGAAGATTGGAATAAAATCGACCCTTTGCAAAAATAGCGTGTTTAGTGAATTAATCTCAAGTGCTTTTAAAAACAGATAGAAATTAGAAATGGATTGAAATTCATCTTCTAAATTAATCAAAAATAATCAAAATCCATCTGGTAGGTCACTAGTTTCTTGAATATGGAGTCGAATATTACGCTCTCCCGCACTACCCAACTGTAATTCCATCACCTCACTACCTAAAGGTTCTAAACACTCCAACAAGAAACGTAATTGTGGGGTGCTAGCTCCTGTATCAACATACAATCTGTCTGACAAGTTATTAATTCGCTTCCAAGTCATGTACATTTTGGCTATCATTTGCTCTAACTGAGAAGCTTGATTGACTAAATCGGCTGCAATACTTAAGCAACCAACTCTTTGAGCTTCTTCCAAAGCTGTTTCAATATCAACTTCTTGGGCGCTTAAAGCTTGAACTTGGACAGCAGCTTTGAGATATTTTGCTAAACTCCGCGCCTCAGAAGTAACTTGCTTGAGGGTATCCAAGTCCGGGTTTGAAGCTATTTCCTGTTGAATAACATTTTGATGGGGTTCTGGTAACTTCTCCATTTCTTTTACCAGAGGTGCAATGTAGCGAGCTGGTAAAGAATTTTCTGCAGCTTTTTCTTTCACTGTTTCGGGTAACAACTCTGAGGACATCGCTGTCCATTCTTCTGCAAGTTGCTTAACTTCTCGGCGAGTAATTTTATCTCCTTTTTGTGCTGCTTCACTCACCATTTGTTGCACTTCGGGTGAAGCTTTAGCCGCTTCAACAAAAGCCCGTTTACTAAAATTATTAATTGATTTTGGCTCTAGTTTTCCTTCCTCTAAAAGAGTATCAGCACTATTAGCCAGTTGGATCCATGAATATGCCTGACTTTTACTAATTTCTCGTTCCTTTAACCAATGAAGAAAACCAGTACCGCGACCGTCACCACCCCGCTTCTCGCGATCACGAACCGCTCGTAAAATTCGCCCCCGCCAAATATCCGTTTGTAAATCAAAGCGATCGCACACCTGCCATGCGACATCTACCTGCTTGAGGAAATCTGATTCGGGAATTTGATCGTCTTCAGGGTCGGGAAGTTCAAAAGTCAAATCTGCTGGCTGCTGTAAAGCTTCCGCCAGTTCATTGATATTGTCGGTCAGTTGCACGGCTGAAAATTGGTAAGGTTTGCGATCGGCTTATTATTGCACAATCTGGGGACAATGGTTATCCATAAGTACCATTTTTTCCTGCAGGATTGGGCAATAATTAGCTGTTTTAACTGTTATCAGATTTCAACGTATCAAATGATTTTATGTCGTTCAATTTTCGAATATTTGTAATTCTTAGCAAGAATTAACAACAATCAATATCATTCCTAAGAGAGTTGTTTTCCTAATTTTTATTTAATTAACAAAATATAGTGTTGTTATTTAGTCTTCAATACTGAAGGTAATATATTTGGGTATCAGCTTAATTTCTTGTTCAATATTAATATCTTCTAACTCCACAATATATTCCGGAAAGCACAGCAGCTTTTTGACGGTAAAATAAGAAGTTAACTTTCAAGATATGATTCATATTTAACATTGGCTTTCTTGCATAATAAGTAGTTTTAAGTGCTTATCAAATGAGCAATCTGATAGTTCCAATACCACGTGAAAAATTATTGGTGCAGATAACCGCTTATTTATGAATAGTAGAAAATATCCTTGGTCAGCTATTGCTAAAAAAGTAATTTGTCCGGATGAATTTTCGCGAGAAATTAACTTTAATTACAGTAATAAAATTTACTAGATATAAAGATGTATAAATTGTAAATAAAATCAATGTATCTTCTATAGTCAACCACCAAAAGTCAAATTTTCGCTGTTAATAATAAAAATAAAATGGGACCAAATTTACTTTTAATTATAAATATTTTCTACTTAAATAATTTTTGGTGATTTTTTGTATCAAGCAAAAAACTTTATTTTAGAAACAATCTCAGGTTTGATTTGTGAATGAAAAAATATTGGTATACCTGTATTTATTGGGTTAAATAACAATCAATTAATCCCATTGAATAAAAAATCAAAATAATAAGCCATGAATCAGGTAGATTATCTCAGGATTAGTTTAATAGATCGTTGCAATTTTAGTTGTCAGTATTGTATGCCAGAAGGTGAAGAATTAAACTATATACTTAAGCAAGAATTTCTCACAGATACAGAATTATTAGCCCTGCTTGAAGAAGTTTTTATTCCTCTTGGTTTCACTCGCTTTCGTCTAACTGGTGGTGAACCTTTATTACGCCCTGGAGTGGTTAGGTTAGTCGAAGAAATTGCATCCCTCAGACAAACAAAGGACCTTTCAATGACAACCAATGGTTTTTTGTTAGCGCCAATTGCAAAAGAGCTTTATCAAGCTGGGTTGCGTCGAATTAATATCAGCTTAGATTCCTTAGATCCAGATACTTTTAAAGCAATTACTGGTCGCCAAGGTCGGCAAAGTTGGGAAAAAGTTTGGAATGGGCTGCAAGTCGCGTACAAAGTTGGTTTCAACCCGTTAAAAATCAATGTAGTGGTAATTCCAGGGGTCAATGACAATGAAGTTTTAGATTTAGCCGCACTTACTATAGATAAACAATGGCATGTACGTTTTATTGAATTTATGCCCATTGGCAATAGTTTATTATTTTCCGATAAGGGCTGGATCGCATCTGAGGAGTTACGTGACAGGATCCGGCGAAAATGGGGATTAACAGAATCTCAAGTTATTGGAAATGGACCGGCAGATGTGTTTAAAATTCCGGGAGCAAAGGGAACCTTGGGATTCATTAGTCAAATGTCTGAGTGCTTTTGCAACCGGTGCAATAGAATGCGCCTGAGTGCAGATGGCTGGTTACGTCCTTGTTTGTTAAATGAGGCTGGTCAACTGGATTTAAAAACAGCTCTACGCAATGATGTGAGTCCAGCAAAAATACGAGAGCAAGTAAGAAAACTATTATTAATAAAGCCAGAAATTAACTTTAAGCAGCGCGAAACTGGTAACCAAACAGGAGTTTACAATCGCACTATGTCACAAATTGGTGGCTAAGAAAAAGTGACAAGTCAGTTGTCAGTTTTATGAACTGACTGACTACTGACCATTGACCACCAACGAATTTTTTAAGCTTTCCGTGAGTAGTATTCCACCACCAGCAGTTCGTTGATATTAAGTGCAACCCATTCACGTTCGCATAGACCGTTAACCTTACCAGTCATAGTATTTTTATCAAATTCCAGATGACTGGGAAGATTAGCCAAGCCCGGATATTGTAAATTGGTTTCTACCATCTTGCGTGACCTGTCATTATTCCTGACAGTAATAACTTCTCCAGGACGACATTGGTAGCTAGCAATATTAACTTCCTTTCCGTTTATTAAGACATGACCGTGATTCACCAACTGACGTGCAGCAGGGATCGTTGGAGCCATACCCAAACGGAAAATGGTGTTATCCAAACGCATTTCTAACAATTGCAGTAGTACCTGTCCGGTAGAACCTGTTACGCGTCTGGCTTTACGCACATAACGCAGCAATTGTTTTTCTGTGAGACCGTAGTTATAGCGAAGTTTCTGCTTTTCTTCCAAACGAATAGCATACTCGGAGCGCTTCTTACGATTCTGACCGTGTTGACCGGGAGGATAAGCGCGTCTAGCACTTTTGCGAGTCAATCCTGGCAATTCTCCCAGGCGGCGTGTAATTCTTAGACGTGGTCCTCTATATCGGGACATGAGTTTCCTTAACTATATTCCTCTTTAAATTTTACTCAGACATACCATTGTGACATTCCTTGGCTAAAAATGCGAGAATTTTTTAGTCAATTTCGCTTTTATATGTAAACCTCAATTTTGTCAATATCTTTAGATTTGCCTGAGAGCATGGGTTAATTATCTAGCGTCTCAGAAAAATAAATTGTATGTACAGCAGTAAGTACCTAGGTTAGGAAATTATATTTTGCTAAGAAGGGAACGGGCAACAGGAAATGTTCTGACCTAAAACCGTGGTGCTATATTTCCTGAGGTTATCTAACTAAAAGCTTTTAACGGAAAGAAATATCATTCACATTGATCAAGCTTTCTAGAACAAGATTAATATGATGAAATAGCAATAATTATGGTGTTTGGAGATATTTAATGCTATTCAAATCAAACAACAGGGATCTTTTAAATTCACCTTCTGAGTATAAGAACACTGAAGAACAACAAAAATATAACTTCAATGATATGGGTACTGGAATGCTTCTCCAAAAAGTAATGAAAGTCGCTGTACCAGTATTATCAGTTGCTGGTATCGTAGCAATTTCTTTTCCAAGTCCGGTAGATGCTGTTTTTAGTAGACAAACAAATAGTTACCGAGTGTGTGCGGGAAGATTAGTAAATAATAATGTTAGTCCGGAAGCTGCGTCAAAAGCTTGCGCTAGAGCACTTCATCCACAAAGATTATCTAAATGTCTCACTAAAATCGTTAAACAGACTCAATTGGAAGCTAAAGATGCGCTAGCATCTTGTGAAAAAGCACGACGTCCTGAGGAATTAGCAAGTTGTGTTGTCGGTATAAGTAGAAACAGCAAAGAATCTGCAGACCCAGAAGTTTTAAGTTTTTGTGATCGCAGTCTTTTACCAACACGTTTTGCTCAGTGTGTAGTTGGTTTAAGAAGTGAAATCGACCTTGTTCCCACCCAGGCGATGGAAACCTGTATTGATGCAAGTGATCCTATCACTAATATTTCGCCTTGATGTGACAAAAATTTAACTTCAAAAGTTTGCTAAGAAAAAAAGCTTTGATCTGGATACATTGCAAATAGAAAATTGCCAAGCAAGAAGATAGAAATGAAATAACTGAATACAATTTGCAACCTATCCACTATTTATCAAAATGGATAGGTTTTTGCTTGGGGAAATGGCATCAAACACAAAGAAGTTATGGCCCAATACGGTTATCCGCACTACGTGTTTGGACGCAGCTTGGAAGACGCGCCATAGGGCGAACCGCTGTTCATCCGTCAGGATGCGGTCAAACACCGTAGGCGCGTGCTAACAGATAAGCCTAAATTTATTCGTAGAGAAGCTACAGAGGCTAACACCGACGCCGCCGGTCGGTCGCCACAGGCTCTGTCGCGTCTTTACAATGTTATTTGTTAAAAAAAGTCTTAACTGAACTGTATTGAGTTATAGCCATAATGGCATAGGTCTGCAATAAGTTAGAGCATGAAAATTCGTTATCAATGATAAATTCCCAAGCAAGGAATAATAATGAGGAGCTATACACCTCAACCCCAACTCCCCACAAGCATTTGACCCTTCATCCCTCAAGCCCTACAAGCGTTTCACCCTACATCCCATTATTTTTTTTGAGTTGTATATTTTAAATGTACTTTTTTCCAAACCTAAATACTATTTTGGGTATAGGTTTTACAGCCCATACCCATTTGTTCCATATTGTAGGTATACACCCGAAGTAGGTATTTGATAAGTGTAAGTCGTCAAAAATCAACTAAAATTATTCTTGTATTCTGGATTACTCTAATCAAATTAAACTGTAATCTAACTAAGACGTAAATAGTTGAAATTAGATTTCCAAAATTAGATTTACCAAAAAAATTTGGATTGTAAAATAAGTAATTTTAGATGCGGCCCCGACAAAATATAAATTATTTAACAACTGACTTACTAGGCAATTAGTTATATGGGCAATTTATTTGACTCAATTAAGTCTTTCAGAATATATCTAAAATAGATTCAAAAATCTCTACTGAATCATTTCCTTTAAACAAAATAAGTCTAGATTTGATTCTTCTGCAAATTAGAGACGCTCCCTTTCCTGAAAAACTACAACCTAAACTGAAATGCTTAATTTTACAGCCCTATAAAAATCAACCTTTAGGTAGATTCTTAATATCTTTATTAGTTGTTAAATCCTTTCTGCGAGGAAAAGAGAAATGTTACATAGATTCAAGGCTTTTATTCGTCTTGTTCACCAAATACCATTTGTAATACCATCGAAGTCTCACCTTCTTGATGATATTTATCTGCCCAAGCACGAATAATTTCATCTAATTCTTCGTAAGCTTCTTGGAAGCGCCCTGATGGGATATTTAATGTCTCTAGAATTCTTTTGACTTTAGGTTGTTTTTCTGACCAATCTCTCATCATGCGGAAAAATCGCGCTGTATCTTCTACCATGATGTACTTACGTTCTTCGTCATTAGCAGTTGCGTAATATGGACGAGTAAGCGCGTAGAAAGGCATGCCCCAAGGTGAATCAATGCGGGAAACTGTTCCCGAATAAAGTAGACGACGTTTGATATGTTCTGCCAATGCTTCACTTAAAGGCATTTGGTTTTTTGGAGGAAAGTCTTCCTGAGATCTGTTATGGAGAAACTCGATTAGGTCAAGAAACTCAAATGAAGTAATTAGTTGAGCGTCAGGTAAATTTGATGGTAATTTCTGCTCTATCTGTTTTTTCTCTTCACTTGTTAAACTTGTGCCCGGAATACGAGAGCGTCCTGGTTGCCAAGGGTATTTTTCCATCCAGACGTAAGGTAACTGAATCAGGTAGCGAGGTTCTTGTGAACCAAGCATTTTTAATAGTTTACCTTTGGTTAATGCTTGTCGTACTTCTTCAACAATGACTTTAACCCGCTTTGGCTCCAGATGATGTAAATGACCGGTCATTCGCAAGTTTTCCCCTTGCTCCAAGTAGGTCATGTAAATAGCACATTTTGCTGCAGTTGCTGCTGCATCAAGAAAAGCCCCGTGTCTGTGCCCGCTAGTCCGCATTGCACTAAATGCCAGATATAGCATGATCTGATCCATCGCACTGGGGTCTAATCGTTTAATCAGATCTACATCGTTAGTCATATTACAAACACTTTAATAATACGTTGATAAAGTTCTAGATATCAGTTGAGATCGGTAGTATACACCCAAGTTAATAAAATATCTCAAATATTAGATGATTTTTTGGGAGTTGCCATTGTGACAACAGCAACTTAAGTATCACAGTCAAGAGTGTATCAGTATTTTCTTGCATGTAGGTACGGGTAGGCAAGATAATAGCATATACTCAAAATTTAGTCTTTAACTATGCATAAGTGTAAATTCAGTAGATGGAAAACTTTTTTGAAGAGGCGATGATTGCAAGTTTACGCACAGTACCGTCAGGGAAAAAATTGACTTCTCCACTCAATTAATTAGTACAAAAGTTCTATCTTGTTGTAGAAATATAATTTTTACTTATTGACTCAGTTGTCTATCACTTGGGATGTATGTTGTCTGGATATTTTGAAAATAAAACTGTTAAATTATCCATGACATTTGAAGATTAATTGAGTTGAAAAAGAATTGACTAATTTAACAGAAAAAGCTGTTTTAAGCGATAAAGATACTTTGAAAGAAGTTATTGATTGTTTAACAGGACATATTTCGATTAAGACCCAAGGTGATTGTAAACAAACAGATTTATTTAATATTTTAGTGGCTGCAGCAAGTAAAGCAAATACCATAGAAAATACAGCATCTATTCTAAAAAATTCTTGCTCTGGCAGAAATATTAGATATCATTTAAATAAATTTCAAAATTTTCAAGAATTAGAAAATCAGCTAAATCAAGCATTAATAAGTAAGCTAACACGGCGAAGAAAAAAGAGAAAACTAAAATTAGCCATTGATTTAAATTTAATTCCTTATTATGGTAATCCTACAAAAGATGAACAAGATTATATCTATCGTAGTCAAGCTAAAAATGGCACTTGTTCATTCTATGCTTATGCTAGTTTATATATAATTGCCAAAAATAAGAGATTAACTGTCTTCTATTGTTGGAGTGAAAAAATATTATACAAATGTAGCTATTATCACTTATCTTTTGGATAAAATAAACTCTTTAAATCTAAAAATTAAGAGACTCTATTTAGATAGAGGATTTTATAGTAGTTCAGTAATAAGATGGTTAATAGCTTTAGATATACCTTTTATAATGCCAGCAGTTAGAAATGGCAAGGCTGGAGGAATTAACCAATATCTTAAAGGTAAAAAAAGCTATAGAACAAATCATACTATGAATCAAGGTTCTTATAATGAAATTACTTTTGATTTATGTATTATCTGTAGGTATCGTAAAGGAAAGAGAGGGAAGCATGGTATTGAATATTTAGCTTATGTCGTTTACAAAGTAGACATAAATTTAGATTATATTTCTGAAGATTATAGAAAAAGATTTGGGATTGAAACTAGTTATCGTCTCAAAAATATTTGTCGGATTAGAACTACCAGCAAAAATCCTATCATAAGACTACTATTTGTTGGAATTTCGTTTTTATTAGTTAATATCTGGATTTATATTTTATGGTTCAAAATATCTAAACCTAGACGAGGTGGACGTTTAGTCTATAATCATTTATTCAGTTTAAAACAAATGCTAGCATTTTTATCTAATGCAGTAAATCGCATTTATCAAGTAAGAGAAATCATCTATATTCCAGACATTTAACTAATAGCTAAACTCATCTAAAATATATAGTTTTAATGTCAATGCAAGTATTTATTCTTTAAAGTAATTCATCGACTTATGAAAGCAAAAAATTACACTTGCATGGGAATTTTGTGTCAAAAAATACGATTTTTATGATGAAAATATTAAATATTTACATGTAATTAGTCATTTATTTTTGATTCGACATAATTTAAGACTTCATTAACAATTTTATTCGCAAAATATCCAGTTAACATACAACTCTAGCCTAAAATACATAATTATATAACTAATACTTATATTTTTTCTCTGTTGTTAGAACATTTGTATTGAATTAATAGTTTTCTAAGTCATTTTTTTACTGACAATTTGGGAGTCTGTTCTCCATAGAAAGTGCATTTTTGCTTGCAATTATCTCTTTTTCAAAAAGTTTTCCATCTACTGAAATTCTCCTTTGACACCGTTACCGTAAACCGGCGTGGGGAAATCATTAAGCTAGAACGCAAACAAGCCAGATACTTCACCGAATACCTAAGAAATAATATCACCCTAGATATGGTTTACATCCCCGGTGGTAAATTTATGATGGGTTCGCCAGAAGGGGAAGGACTTGACACTGAAAAACCTCAACATGAGGTAACAGTTCCAGCTTTCTTCATGGGAAAATACCAAGTGACCCAGGAACAATGGAAAGCCGTAGCTGCTTTACCTAAAGTAGATAGAAAATTAAATCCCGATCCATCATATTTCAAAGGAAATAATCTCCCCGTAGAGCAAGTTTCATGGTATGACGCAGAGGAGTTTTGCAAACGCCTCTCACAGCATACAGACAGGCAATATAGCCTACCTTCAGAAGCAGAATGGGAATACGCCTGTCGTACTGGTACTACTACACCGTTTCACTTTGGTGAGACAATTACAAGTGAGTTAGCGAATTATAATGCCGGTTATGCTTTTGCTGACGAAAATGAAGGAGAATATAGAAAAAAAACTACTCTAGTAGGACAATTCAATAAAGCCAATGCCTTTGGTTTATATGATATCCACGGCAACGTCTGGGAATTATGCCTGGATGATTGGCATAATGATTATAAGGTTGCACCAAATGGTTATATTGCATGGATAAATAAAAACAAACAAGGAAATACAGTGCTGCGGGGCGGTTCCTGGGATAACAATCCTAAACGCTGCCGTTCTGCGTCTCGCGCCATCAACGATAGGAAAGGTCGCGTCTACTACATCAACTATGTTGGCTTTCGTGTTGTCTGCGTCTGCGGGGTTGGGAGGGCTCTTCCTTAGCCCTTTTCACTTTCGCCCTTTTATCCTTTACTCTTCTTCCTCTTTACACTTACCTCACTCGCGAAGCGAGTCGATTTTTTCTCGGTTTTTTTGACGATAAGCGAGTTCTGCGGTTTTATTTGCCAGTTTTCTAACCTTATGAGTAATAATAACATATTTTTTTGAAAATGTTAACCATATTGCTTGCTTATGTAGTGACCTGTAGGGGATATGTGGTTTCTGGTTTCCTGGTTCCCAGTCTCTGGGTGGGAACCCATAGCCTGAGGCTCCGCCTCAAGAAAACCACGAACTCCCGCAAATGGGACACAACCAAGAGGCGGAGCCTTAGCGGTTGCATTCCCAGGCTGGAGCCTGGGAACGAGTAGAACGAGCAGGAGTAGAAGGAGTGCGAGCAGAGGAGCACTGCAGCAATCAGAAAAAATTTATGTCCAAAATAGTGATAGGAAATCTCATTTAAACACCCACAAAACCAATGATTCGCTTAAAACCTTGGCAATGGATTACCTTAGCAACCCCATTTGCAAGCATCGTAATTTTTATATTAGTATCTGCAAGCTTACAAATTCACGAATGGGGAATTAACTGGATTTGGGGAATATTCACCCTTGTCTTGGTAGGTTGGCGTTGGTTATTGGTGAAATGGACACGTTCCCAATTTGAAGAGGTAGAAGCTGTAATCGCGGAGGTTAACGAAGAAATCGAGTCTGTGGCGGAAAATACCGCCCAAATAGCAGGAGATGACAACGTCAGACAAGTAGAAGAAATACTGCAAGAAATTCTTCAATCAACGCGAGAAGATGCGCCAATTTGGGAAGACTGGGAAACTTTTTGGCAAAGGTGTCAAGATTTAATTGTTGCAATTGCTAATATTTACCATCCAGAAGTCAAATATCCCCTGCTAAATATTTATGTCCCCCAAGCCTACGGTTTAATCAGGGGTACAGTAGATGATATGGATCGGTGGATGCAGAAATTATCACCCGTCCTCAATCAAGTTACAGTAGGACAAGCATATCGCGCCTATGAAGTTTACCAAAAACTAGAACCATCAGCCCGCAAACTCTGGAATACTTGGAGTTTAGCCCAGTGGTTCTTAAATCCCATCGCCGCGATCGCAAAACGGGTCAGTCAAAATTATGGTGATGAAGCTAGTCAACAATTACTAGTAAATTTAAGTCAGATGTTGCGTGAAGCTGCATTGCGTAATCTCTGTCAGCAAGCTGTAGCCCTTTACGGTGGGGATAATTTACCATTTGTAGAAGTTTCTGAATCCACATTAAGTCTACCAAAAGCAAAAACCCAAACTTTGAAAGAAGTTATGGTGCAAGCCGAACCAGCAGAGGTTGTCGAACAAAAACCTGTCAGTATTTTACTAGTAGGGCGAACTGGAGCGGGGAAAAGTAGTTTAATCAATACACTATTCCAATCAGAATTAGCAGAAGTTGACGTATTACCCAGTACCGATAAAATTCAAAATTATCAATGGGAAACCTCCAGTGGTGAAACCCTGACACTTTGGGATACTCCCGGTTACGAACAAATTAATAACGCAGATTTCCGCAAACTTGTACTTGATTATGCTATTACCGCAGATTTATTATTATTGGTTACACCTGCTTTAGATCCAGCGCTACAAATGGATGCAGACTTTCTCAAAGAGATGAAGGAGGAAGTAGAAGATTTACCTGTAATTACCATTGTCACTCAAGTTGATCGCCTGCGTCCGATCCGGGAATGGGAACCTCCCTACAACTGGTTAGCAGGGGAACGTCCCAAAGAAATTGCTATTCGGGAAGCTACTAAATATCGGGCTGAATTACTTGGGGAATTTTCCCAGCAAGTATTACCGGTTGTTACTTACGATGTTAAAACCAATCGCCAAGTTTGGAATGTAGATGAACTATCTTTGGGCTTATTAGATGCGATCGCGCCAGCAAAGCAACTACGTTTGGCTCGGTTTTTGCGGGATCTCGAAGCCCGTACAGTTGCAGCAGCCAAAATAATCGATCACTACACCTTTCAAATGACTACAACCCAAGGAGTAACAGCTTTACTGAAAAGTCCCGTACTGCAGTTTATTTCCACATTATCAACGGGTTCCCCAACTTTGGCGTATGCGCTAGCAGAAAAAATTCCAGTAGAACAGTTACCTATTGTAATTGGTAAATTACAAATGGCATATGACCTATTTCTACTATTAGATACAGGTGAAAAGCAACTCAAATTTGATTTACTGACATTATGGCCTGTTCTCATGAAAAATTCTGAATCTCCCGATTGCAATGCTTGGGCTTTTGGTCATGCAGTGGTTGAATATTGGACTCAAAATTTGACAGTAGAACAACTACAGGAAAGATTTGACGAATATCTTAATTCTTGAATTGATTTAATTAATATTAATACCAGAGTATAGTCCCCTAAATCCACGAATTCTGGGGGACTTTGAGATTTTTGTTCTCCCAAAAGAGATTACTTTGTTAAATGAACCTTTATTTATTCTGGATAACGCTCTTGTAAGATTGTCACCCCCTGAGGGTTTTTTAATATGACCATTCTTTCTTTAACTTCCTCACAACATCCTCATTTTATTGCTCCAGGATTAAAGTGAAAGGAGGAAAAGACTGGGTTTTAGTCTCTAAATCAGATAGTAAGGGAACATTGGAAGATTTATTATCTCGGTTTACATAATAATTTATACCCCAGGTTATTATTCTGGAGCACCTCATTTTTTGAAGGCTTCAGTCACCCCTAACAACAAATATATTTTTACAATAAAGGGGGTTAAATGTATGAAAGTTACTGCATTTATTGGTAGCGCACGGAAACATCATACTTATAAGGCTACTGAAAAATTACTACAAAAATTACAATCCCTTGGAAACATAGAATATGAAATAGTTATGTTAAGTGATTGCAACTTGGAAATATGTAAAAGTTGTCTATTGTGCTTTGACAAGGGTGAAGAATGTTGTCCACTCAAAGACGACAGAGATAAACTTATCAAAAAAATGATTGATTCAGACGGTGTAATATTCGCATCTCCTAACTATACCTTTCAGGTATCTGCGTTGATGAAACTATTCCTTGATAGGCTTGCATTCTTTTTTCATCGTCCGTTTTTTTTCGGGAAAACATTCACCAGCATAATAACACAAGGATTCGGTGGAGGTGAAGATATTGTAGAATATTTGGACTCAATGGGCAGTGCATTAGGCTTTAATGTTGTCAAAGGTTCTTGTGTTACCACGGTTGAGCCGGTGACAGAGAAACGCCAGAAAAAAAATGACAAGATAATTGACAAGCATAGTAAAAGATTCTATTCAAAATTAATAAAAAAAGAATATCCAAATCCTTCTTTATTTATGCTGATGATGTTTAGGATAGCGCGTTCAAGAATAAAAATATTGCAAAATGAGACATTCCGAGATTATAACTACTATATGGAAAATGGATGGTTTGAATCAGATTACTTTTATCCTGTAAGATTAAATCTATTTAAAAAATTGATCGGCAAATTTTTCGATCTCATTGCAACTCAAATGGCAAAGAGTTATTGATAAATGGGATTGATAAATTGTTAAAATGTCGGGTACTACACCTAACAAGGATTTGACTCGACCGCCTAACGCCCAGTTTTTCAGATAGGAATAATTTCACCGATAAAAGAAAATCATTAATGCAAATTGAACCATACAACCCAAGCCACCTTGATGCCGTTATTCGTCTTTCGCTTCGAGCATGGACTCCAGTCTTTGATTCAATTCAGAAAGCCATGAATGCTGATGTATACCAAACATTTTATCCCGATAATTGGCGTGTGAGCCAGCAAAAAGCTGTGAAGGATGTCTGTGCTGCAGAGGATACAAATGTATGGGTTGCGATCGATGCAGGAGCAACAGTAGGTTTTGTCGCTGTGAAACTTCACTCAGAAGACAGCATGGGTGAAATCTATATGGTTGCTGTCGATCCAGACTTTCAAGGTCGCGGTATTGGCAGCGCTCTGATAGAATTTGCTTTGGATCGGATGAAAGACGCTGGGATGTCTATTGCGATGGTTGAGACCGGAGGCGATCCCGGTCATGCTCCAGCACGTCACACCTATGAAAAGTCAGGTTTTGAACTTTGGTCAGTTGCTAAATATTTCAAGAAACTCTAAGTACAGATTAGAGAAGTATCTGACAATTAATTTTCTTAATGAATTTTTATTTCCTACCACTGAAGTTTAATGCAGCAAAGTCAGCCACAATAGATTTAAGAAGTAGATTTTACCTTAAATTTACCATCACTTAACCTAGAAATTATATTAATTTAATTAAATCCACATAAAAATTACAAACCAAGTTTAAAAGCTTCTAAGGGCTCTTATGTGCTGAATATGTAAAAGTGAGCTTAATTGAAATTCATAGTATTTTTTATACATTTTTTGGTTTCAAACCAGCGATAATTAAATGATTGAATCAGAAACGAAGAATAGGAATTACAGATCGTGAAAGTTCTCAAAAGAGCCGTCAAGCCAAAAACTTATATTTCGTTCCTTTATATCTACAAAACCACTTGGGGAACAGCTGGTGATATCTGTTTAATACGCGAATCTGTTGCTAACTCACAGAAAAAAGCAAAGTTTGTAGGACATAAAGTTCAATTAGTCCTACCCATATCAATGGAACGCGATACGATTAGCGTCCGCACCTATGCTGATTTATCCGTAGATATTCCCATTATTAAAGTAGCGGGTAATGTGGGTGATGGACATCCTAAAGAGCATCCCGAAGAATGGGAAGCTTATGAAGGTATAGATGAAGAAGTCGCGATCGCAGCATTAAAACCTTGGGGCTTTAAATTAATTAAGCCCAATGACTGACTGCAGTCATATTAACATTGCACTTTCCTCACTCCAATCTAATAACTGCATCCACTGCTTATTATTTTCAGGTTTTAACTCGGCTTTGAATTCTGTTTTGAATTCCTGTATTTGCTGTACATTTAAACCTATAATTTTTACAACTTTTACTACAGATAAATCCTCACGTAATGAATTAATTACAATTTCTAAACAAGCTTTTTAGGAACTTGTTTTTATGGGCTTATGATGATTCTCATATGCCTTTATCTTCCTCTCATTTCATGATGTTTATTACTTGTCAATTTTTTTATTCTATTTCATTAAAATTCAAATAACTGTTAACTAAGATTTACAAAATAACTCTTTAAATAAGTGGTAACGCTTATTATATAGGAATCATCCGCAGCTACATTTGGAAATACAAGATTATTTTATTTAAGTAGAAATAGTTATAATTTACCAATTTTAGATTTACAGATTTAAGATTGCTGAGTCTTAAATAATATTTATATTTGATACAAATTATTGTTAGATAGTATGTATATAATCAATATCCCAGTACAAGTTAATTATAAAGACAAAATACATAAAATCAACCATGCTGAAAAATATAAAACTTAATAAGCAACCGAATAGATTTCTAAAAACTATTGCGATTTGCAAGCAGGTGGCTATACCTATCGCTACAATATTTGTCCTAATAACATCAGTAAATCCCACTTATGCCCAATCAACCGATCGCAATAATCCAACTGCATTAACTAAGAGTGAGATCGCAGGAACAGTAGATAAAGATAATCAAAGCGAATATTTCTACAGCTTTGTTGCGGAAGCGGGAGAAGTTGCGATCGCCTTAGATGTAGCTCCAAATGACAAAAATACTCTGAACTATGTCACAGTCGATTTATTCGATGTTGATGGGAATAAATTAAAATCTTTTGGTGTAGGTGTCATTTCAAAAAGTAAGCGTAAAGTTCAAAAATTGCAGGTTCAAAATCAGCAAAAAATTATTATGCAAATCAGTCGGAGATCGAGTAAAGGGTCGGCAAGCTATAGTTTGAGTGTGAGCGGTTCTGTTAAATTAGACAAATAATTCAAACACATAACTTAACATTTAGCTTGCCATTATTTTCGATCTATTATTTCAAGTAAGGTAAACTCTTAAACTAAACTAAACTAAACCAAACTAAACTAAACTTCGATATTTCTTCTCCAATCATTCAGCAAACACAAAATAAATAACACAAGTGGAATCAAAACAATTGCCCAACCAATTCCCAAAGCCCAACCTGGATATCCTCCATAAGGCGTGTTGATATCTTTGGAAAACTGGGTAGCAAGTAAACAGGTCAAAATCACTGGAATTACATATTTGATGGAAACATTCCACCATTTGCCAACTTGCCAATCACTAACTTGATTAACATATCTTCGGAGTCGCTCTACTCCATATATCCATCCAGCAAGGATAACTTGGAAAATTGCTGCCAATATTAAATTATAGTTGGTAAGAAAATGATCTGTAATGTCTAAAAAATAAAGCCCAGCACGAGTTGTGTAAATTATTCCAGCAATAAATCCAGCAATACAAACCCAAAATGAAACAACAGAAGGTTTTAGATGTTTGTGTTTATCCAGAATAGCTCCATTCAATACTTCGACTATTGAGAATGCACTATCAATCCCTAAGGATAAAAGCATCACAAAAAATAAAATACTGAATAACCAGGGTAGTGGCATCAAGCTCAAAGCTTCTGGAAAAACCACAAACGCCAGACCAGGACCTGAAGCCGCTAATTCTTTTAAGGGAGTATTTGTTTGGGAAGCCATATAACCCAAAATTCCAAACACCACAAAGCCTGCAAATAAACTAATTGCACTATTTATTATTGCTGTAGACCAAGCATCTCGAGCAATATCATCATCTTCTTGCTTATAGCTAGAATAGGTAATCATAATCCCAAATCCTAGTGAGAGGGTGAAGAAAATCTGCGAAAAGGCAGATGTCCAAACTTCCGGGTCTACTAGTGCACTCCAAACCGGATTAAGGTAAACTCTCCAGCCATCTAAAAAACCAGGTAAAGTAATTGCCCGTAACAGCAGTAAACCCAGTAGCACAACTGGTAAAGGTACTGAATAAAGAACTACTTTCCCAACACTTTTTGTCCCTTGCCAAATACAAAAATAAACCAAAACCCAAACAATTATTAAACAAAGAAGAATAGACCAGTTAATCCCTCCTAAATTGTCAACTCCATCGCTAATCTGGAGAACACTGTTATTAAAGTAATTTTTGGGATTATCCGACCACTGCACCCCAAAAGACGCTACAAAATAAATCACAGACCAAGCCATGACTACGGCATAATAAGAAACAATCACCAAGGAAGAAATCATGGTAAAAATACCCAAGCCACCTGCATAGGGGTGAAGTTTCCGGAACGAGCCAATCGCACCCTGTTGCATTTTTTGTCCCACCACAAATTCCAAAATTAGCATCGGCATACCGACAATAATTAAGGCAATGAGGTAAGGTATAAGAAATGCCCCTCCACCATATTTTCCAGCTAAGTAAGGAAAGCGCCACACATTACCCAAGCCGACTGCTGAACCCACGGCTGCTAGCAAAAAAACAGTTCTAGAAGCCCAACGTTGACGAGCCATAGATTTACCTCAAAAACATATAATTACTTTGACAACATTAGAACAAGCAAATAATCCTGAATTAGTAAATATTCTTATTAAATTAAGTGAAATGTTATCAATATTTATACGAATTCCCCCTTGTCGAGGTAGAGCGAGGGGGAAGACTTAATGAATATTTGTAAATATAGCGCTAAGCCGATGAAAACCGAGGTTAATATTTTATCCTCAAGCCACTGAGCGTAATTCCTCTAATCTTGCTAAAACTTCAGTGCTGTGAATTGATGGATTAACCTTTACAAAAGTTTCACGCAGTAAACCTTCTGGGTCAATAATAAAAGTATGACGCATGGAAACAAAACCAATCCAAGAACCATAATCTTTACTTACAGCCCCACTAGTATCAGCTAGCAAAGGAAATTTTAAGCCTTCAGAATCACAAAATTCTGCATGGGAATCAATATCGTCAGCACTGACACCAATTACCTGAGTATTTTTTTCGATATACTTAGGTAAATCTTGCTGAAAACGTCGTGCTTCTATAGTACAGCCAGGGGTAAAATCCTTGGGATAAAAGTAAAGTACTACCCATTTACCACGATAGTCAGACAGGGAAACTTCACCATCGCCAGTGTTAGTAGAAAGAGTAAACTCGGGTGCGGGCTGATTAATTTCAGGTAATTTACCACCCAATGCATTTGCTGTAGGAGCAAAATTAAACCATCCCAAAACAGCAAAACATACAGCAAAAAATATATTTAAAAAATTCCGACGGGAAATCATAACACCAGCAAAATATCCACAACTTTAAATAAGTTTACAATCATTAGTTACAATTAGTTACCTATTCAGTAGTTACTGTATCAATTGCTTCAATGTATTGACTATCCATTAAAAATGCTCCTTTGGCGAAGCGTATACCCCAATATCCACCAGGACGGCGATCGAGTACTACACCTTCTTCTCCCACCTCCAAGATATCAGGGGGACGCAACATAGGCATGGGGTCTGCTGTTTTAACGTAAGGTGGGAGAGTTACAAGTCGGACTTTAGCGCCAATTACAAATTCTTTAGACATGAATTTTTCGAGAATTTTGATTTAGATGACATTCTATTTATCCTAGATTTTAACTGAGCAAGTATTGTCTTAGAACCAAAAATCCCCTGTACTTCATTCAGTCAGGGGAGTTTCAATCAACTGACTTCACTAATTCATAGCTTGTACGTGTTTTTGACTTATCTTAAGGTGCTTGCCAAATTTTCTGATGATACTTGTTCACATCTGCATAGGGATCGACCGAGGAATGGGAATGAGAATGAGAGTGAGAATGGTCGTGTCCGTGATGATGATGGGCTTCACCATTGCCATGGGATAATGCTGTCAATCTAAATTTACAAATCTCACAATTCATGTTTACTTGTCCAACTTGGGTTTCAATTTCTCGTTCCCGCAGTACGGATAAAAGTTGAGAGTTTAAACCCATCTCCGGTAGACATGTGATGGATATTTCTGGATATTCTTCTTGTTGTTGTGCTGTAATATGGAAGATTTTTTTAACTAGTGCACCAGTAAATAAGAAGTATGGTAAAACAATAATCCGTTTGGGTTGGTAAAATCTCGCTCTAAAAAAACCCTCTTCTAACCTGGGGTGAGTAATACCGATAAAGCAAGTTTCTACAGTTCCATAGCCGCTACCTTCCCACATTACACGTGCAAGTTTACACACATCACCATTAGCGTCAGGATCGCTAGAACCTCGACCAACAAATAGCAAAACGGTGTCTTCACGAGCAATTTGTTGTGGGTTATGTTCGGGGAGATCGAGTACTGCTAAACGCTCTTTCCAAAGTTCAAGAATCCCTGGGGTAATACCAAAATGTCTGCCATAGTGAAGTTTTAGTTGAGGATATTTTGCTCGAGCTCTATCTAACTCGTTAGTCACATCAAACTTATTGTGACGAGCAGCAAATAACAGTATGGGTAGTACAGAAATATCCGTGTAGCCTTGTTTGATGCACTCATCTATACCTTCTTGAATTGTCGGAGCAGTCAGTTCCAAAAAACAAGGTATAACTGGACGAGAACGATCTAAACTTTGATATGTTGTAGCGAAATCTAATAAAGCTTGTTTTCCTTGCTCATCTCTAGTCCCATGACCAACCATTAGTAATGGACGTTGGATTGGTAGAGAAGGGAAATTTAGAACTTGAATATTTGATTGCTCCAAGCCAGTTAAATTATGAATATGGATATCGGACATTATACTATTGATAGCTCCTTTCCAATGAAACGCAGGAAATAGATAGAGCAGTTAACAGACAGGAGTTCTGGCTTGCAAAGGTAAAGCATTATTTATCTGTTAGCCTCCAGGTAATCTTTGCAGCTAGATTTGAATCAAGCTAACAATGAAACTCTAATTTTATAACTTTGATTGCGATTCTCATTGCAATGAGACAAATGTTTCCTATCAATTTCTTGAACTAATTTTTTTGAACTAATTTTTTTGAACTAATTATTTACCCGGTAGGCCGAGCAGGTATATTTTATTGTGTGTCTCCAATGCAATATAGAGCGCTATAATCCGCATAAAATTGCGATATAGCCCAGATTTACAGCCAGATTTTACCTTATCTGTTAATACCTATGCGTATCTATGCGTACACTGTTATCTTATCGGAATCTGAACCATTTCCCCAGAAATGTAGCGAAATTTAAGTTTATCTTTTAATTTGCGGTTGAGAATTTTTGAAGTTCGTAAAATTATGAACTTTATATATGATGGCGGATTGCAAGCTAGTAAGATATAGCTAAAAAGCTAGAACTTAGGCGTAAAGGGGATTATACTCCTGGCTTCTGGCTCCTGTCTCCTTAATTCTGCTATATGAACTTTAGAATCTATGCATATTGTTACTCTCAGGGTCAAATCCTTGAGTAAATTTTGTGGTGCTATCGTAACACGCTCTATCTAAAGCAGCCCCGTATAATTTTGTGTACCTCAGTTTTGCACCCCGCAAATTAGCATCTTTTAGATTGGCTCCGCTCAAGTTAGCACGAGTCAAGTTAGCCTTTGCTAGGTTCGCACCACTCAAATTTGCTCCCCACATTTTTGCTTTAGCCAAATTCGCTCCCATCAAATTTGCCGCACATAGGTTAATCCCTACCAAATCTAGCCCGATCAATTTGGCTCTGCTCAGATTTACTGTTGAAAAATCCCTTTCTCCTGCTGCATAACGCCGCTTCAACTCTTCGATATCCATACCCAACTATTTCTCTAATTATTTACTTAGCAACTATCAAAATATCTTATTGTAATTATTTTCACTTCTTCTTGTAAGCACTAAGATTAAGAAATATTTTATGCACCCCAAAATTGGGTCTAAGTGACAAAATTCTGACGAAGAATCCTATGAACTATGGTGTTTAATTACTTGTTGCAATATTTAGCTTTAATATTCAGTGATAAAATTTACCATCCATTAAAATTATTTTTTAATTAATGAGTGTGCAAAATAATCATTTATGGCAAGGAAGATATTCTATCAAAGGTGTTACTTGCTTTTTTTACACTTTATTTTTTTGACACTTTAATTTACGAGTTTTGTAATACTTGCACAGTTATATCTTCAGAAGCTGTTATAAGATTTCTAATTTTGTCAATAAATTTTTGTAAATTATAGAAAACCACTGTATTAAATTATCAATAAAGCACTTTATAAAAACTTGTTCTATTTCTATTTATGGTAAAGCAAAAATAAAGTTATCTATATATATTTTTGAATCTCAAGTGAATTATATTTTTTTTAAACTCATTGATTTACAATAAGGTAAGATTTACTTTTATAGATTGAGAAAATCTAATAAATAACTACTTTAATCGCAAGTGCTTTAATAGCATGTATATTTTGTGCACAGCAATGAAGTATTCTTGATTTCTATGTAAATATAACCTTCGATAGATATAAGTGTATTATGGTTTACTATATATTCTTATCCTAAAGCTAAATTAATAGAAGCTTATCAATTACTCATTGATATTTTCTGACTTTAAAACAAAGTATTTTTGTTGATAGATAAATTATTTCATCAATTTCAAATTTAATCAATTTTGTTTTTATAAATTTTCATCTGCAATCTTTAGCTCCTAGATTAAATATGTAATTCAAATATTTTACTAATAAAAAATTAGATTCATATCTCAAGTCATACAATTCGGTTTTTAAGTACTATTATTTAAAGAATTATATGGATGTTAGTGTAATCATTTGTGCATATAATCGTCTCTGGTCTCTTCCAAAAGCAATAGAGTCTTGTCGCCGGAGTAAATGTAAAGTTGAAATCATTGTTATTGATGATGCCAGTACAGATGGAACATGGGAATGGTTGCAACAGCAGCCCGATCTCGTAACCTTGCGACAAGTCAGTAACTGGGGAAAACCTTGGGCTGTAAATCGAGCATTTCAGATCGCAAAAGGGAAATATATTCGTTTTTTAGATTCTGATGATTGGTTGTACCCAGATGCGAATGATAAACAATTTGAAATAGCTGAAAAAACCCAAGCTGACTTAGTAGTTGGCGGTTATGAAATTTATAATGAACGTGAAGAATTAATTAGAAGTCAAAACTGGGTTGACTGCGATGATTTTATTGCTCAGCAATTAGGTGAAGGAGATAGCTCCCATTACTCTGCATTTCTTTTCAAAAGAGAGTTAATTGAAAATATTCCCCACCGAACTTCATTTGCATCTGCTGGTTTTGCATCGAGAGACGATCGTTGCTTGATGTTAGAAGTTGCTCTTGCAAAACCTAAGATAGCTGTTGTTTATGAACCAACCCTTTGTCGTCGCCATCATAGTAAAAAGCGATTACTATTTGCTACAAGTTTAAAAGGCTTGGGAACTGATTTACAGCATATATTAATCTACAAAAATATTATCAATCAGTTATTGATTCGGGGAGAATTAACACCTCGAAGAATTAATGCAGCTTGTGAAATTCTTTGGATTATCGCGCATTCAATTGCTCGTACTCATTTGGATGAAGCTTGTGAAATTGCAAACTGGGTTTATCAGTTAAAACCAGATTTCCAACCAATTGAAGAAGGTTTACTTGGAAAGTTGTATTGTCATTTGGGTTTTCGTAATACTGAAGTAATTTTGCGCATTAGGCGAACTATAGTGTCACTACTTCGTCCCCAGAAAACACAAAAATACTTAGATTTTCCTTGTCCAAAGACTGCAAAAATCAGTTTTCCATCTGATGGATTTAATGTCAGGATAAATAATTACGATAGTTGCGAGAAAATTTAATCTACCGAAGAATTCTGCTTTTAAGAATAATTTTGCTCTTGAAATTCCCCATGCATCTAATGCTGGGGTTTTTGCTTTTAGGGACACTAATATTTTGCTTAGTCTATAACAAGCAAGACCACATCAATAATCATGCAGTTATTATGTTTGGAATTAAGTTGACACTTTTTTGTCATATTTGATTGTCACACTAAGAATAAGCAATGGAACGGTTCGCTGAGCGGTCGTTCTTCAACAATTATTACTGATTATAAAAGTTTACTTGTAACTATTTAATTCTAAGGAGTTCTTAATTTTATGCTCGAAACTATTAGTCACAGTTCTAGTCGAAGTTCTAGTCTGAGTCCCAGTCAAAGTTCTAGTCGAAGTTCTAAGTTATCTAACTTTGTTACTACACTTATAGCTACTACATTACTTTCTGTTTCTTTTCTTAGTGTTAATCCACTGCAAACCAACAACTCATTAACAGAATCTTTTACCAGTCAGAGTTTTGATGGTGATGTGAGTCAGATTGTAGCTCAAACTAATAGTGGAAATCCAAATAGTCTTGGTAATTTGAGCAGAATACTGACAATCGGGTTAGTAGGTGCTGGAGCAGCTGGTTTGATCTGGCGAATTAATAAAGGGAATAAGTCTTTAAAGACCAATATTAATTCATCAAACTATGGTTCTTGGATTGATCGAGCTAGTCCACCATTGCGCAAAAGACTTTTGAAGCTTTTATATAACGATCGCCGAACTGCTAATAGATTAATTGCAGGTGCGAATGTCACTAATCCCGGACGTTCGGTTAACTGGTTAACTGAAAAGGTGATATACGAACTCGAACGCGATCGCCGTTAAGACTTATTTACAGTTATCAGTTATCAGTTACCAGTTAACAGTTACAAATTATCTTTATAGTAGAACGATGTAATTTATCTTCCACTTTAAGATACTAATAGATACTATTAAGTTTATCCATAAGCTAGAAGTAAAACTAAGACAATCTCGCTATCGTGGTTATATATATTGATACGAACAAAAACCCGTGGTACCGATTCGAGATAATAATCCAACTAGTATTACACCCTATGTAACTTTTGGGCTAATTGCTTGTAATGTCTTAGTTTTCCTCTATGAAAGTAGTTTACCTGCACCAGCTTTAAATGGATTTTTCCATTTGTTTGCGATAGTACCGCGAGAATTGAGTTTAAGCTTTTCCGGGGTGCAGGTAAATCAACCTATACCAGAATGGGCAACCCTATTTACTTCTCAGTTTTTACATGGTGGTTTATTACACTTGGGTGGAAACATGTTATTTCTGTGGATTTTTGGTAATAACATTGAAGATAAATTGGGTCATGTAAAGTATTTAATTTTTTATTTGACTTGTGGAGTTTTAGCTGGTTTAGCCCAATGGTATTTTTCTCAGACTTCTCTGATTCCTTCTTTGGGTGCTAGCGGTGCGATCGCCGGAGTGATGGGTGCGTATATTCTTCGTTTTCCCAAAGCAGAAGTTTTAACTTTGGTTCCTTTAGGTATATTTTTCCCGACATTTCGGGTACCTGCTTTTTTCTTTTTGGGATTTTGGTTTTTAGAACAGGCTTTTTATGGCTTTGCAAGCTTAGAAGCTCCAACAAACATTGGTATGGAGGGTGGTGGTATTGCTTATTGGGCTCATGCAGGTGGTTTTGTGTTTGGAGCAATTATCGGTCCAATTTTAGGTTTATTTAGTGACAAAGCTGAAGAGCAATATTAGTAATGAGTAAGGAGTAATGGGTAATGAGTAAGGAGTAAGTAAGGAGTAAGGAGTAAGGAGTAAGGAGTAAGGAGTAAGGAGTAATAAGTCAGGAGTTATTCCTTATTATGTTATTCTAAATACCCAATCCCCAAACTCCCCACACTCCCCACACTTCCCACACTCCCCACACCTCCCACACTCCCCATACTTCCCACACTTCCCACACTCCCCACACTCCCCATACTTTCCCCAATCCCCAAAATAAACAACTCAGGTGCAACATTTATCCTTCGCATTCGCTAGTTCCACAAGCTATATTGCAGTTAATTAGTAATTAGGAAAAACCCACCTGTGTTTCCTCTATCAGACGAAAATCCAACCAGAATTACCCCGTATGTTACTTATGGGTTTATTGCTATCAATATTCTCGTATTTCTCCACGAATTTACATTACCCAATGCTCAGCTTTGTCAATTTTTTCAAGCCTACGCACTAGTACCGCGACAGTTGAGCGAAAGCTTTGGTGTTTTAGTCCCATTTACGCGATCTGCTTTTCAATGTCCTGTAATATTGGCTGCGAACCAAGGACTACCGGAATGGGGGACTCTGTTTACTTCTCAATTTTTGCATGGCGGTTGGTGGCATCTAATTTCAAATATGGTGTATCTTTGGGTCTTTGGTAATAATATTGAAGACCGCTTGGGTCATTTTAAATACATAATTTTTTACTTAGCCTGTGGTGCTTTGGCTGCTTTGTGTCAATATATTATTTCTCCGGGTTCGATGATTCCTTCTTTGGGAGCAAGTGGTGCGATCGCTGGTGTGTTGGGTGCTTATGTAATCCGCTTTCCCCGAGCAGTTGTTAATACTTTTGTATTTCTGGGTATTTTTATCACTACAATCAGGGTACCTGCATACATACTTATAGGGTTCTTCGTGATCCAAAACGTAATATCTGGTCTTGCTAGTCTACAAACTGCTGCAGTTATGGGTGTAGAAACAGGTGGAGTTGCTTACTGGGCTCACATCGGTGGTTTTGTGTTTGGATTGATTCTGGCACCTTTGCTTGGTTTGTTCAATCGCGACTATTAAAGAATTTTTGGCTAAACCTAATTAACCAGACATAAATTTACCGTTGGCTGAGAGTGAAGTAATTTCGTTATACAAACTAAATAAACATCAAAGATGGATTAGTACAGATTATTCTAGAGGAGATAATTATTTCCTTGTGGAGTACTATGCTAATCCATCTCTACTTATTTTTACATGGAGATAAGCGGACTCGAACCGCTGACATCCTGCTTGCAAAGCAGGCGCTCTACCAACTGAGCTATACCCCCAGAATATAATTCAAAAGTAAAAAGTCAAAAGTCAAAAAACGGTAAAAAAATATTTACTTTATACTTAGGTATTTTAGCTTCAGTATTTTAAATTTACTAAGATTATTGTAAATGATAATCGTGGTTATTTTGACCTACAGGTTGAAATTTTGTAGCAGTTTATAGCAAATATTTTAAACTTATTTAAGTTTTACACCAACAATAAAGTTTGGGAAAATGTAGAATTTTAAAGCACACAAAATAATCTTCCCTGCATATCATCAACTTGAAATTCAAATATTTAAAAAGTTAAGAAATTATGACTTTAGTTATTGCTGCACTGTATAAATTTGTCAAATTAGCAGATTTTGCTAAGAAACAGGATCCCTTACAATCTTACTGTCAAGATTTAAGAGTCAAGGGGACGATTTTACTCGCAGAAGAAGGTATTAATGGTACGATTGCTGGCGATCGCAAGAGTATTGATTCAGTACTATCATTTTTGCGTTCCGATCCACGCTTACAGGATCTAGAACATAAAGAATCCTACACCGAAAATTCACCTTTTAAGCGTATGAAAGTGCGTTTGAAAAAAGAAATTGTCACCATCGGTTTATCAGATGTCGATCCAAGCGAGCAAGTTGGAACTTACGTCAATCCCCAAGATTGGAATGATGTAATCTCCGATCCTGAAGTTACACTAATCGATACCCGCAATGGTTATGAGGTTGGAATTGGGACTTTTCAGGGCGCGCAAAATCCCCACACTGAATCTTTCCGAGAGTTTCCTGAATATGTGCTTGAAAATCTCGAGCCAAGCAAACACAAAAAAGTAGCCCTATTTTGTACGGGCGGAATTCGCTGCGAAAAAGCTACATCTTTTATGCTTTCCCAGGGATTTGAGGAGGTGTATCATCTCAAAGGTGGAATTCTCAAATACTTAGAAGAAGTACCAGCAAAAGAAAGTCTGTGGTCAGGTGAATGTTTTGTTTTTGATGAAAGGGTCACAGTCCGTCACGGTTTAGAAGCTGGTAATTATGAGATGTGTCCTGGTTGCGGTTATCCGATTTCGGAAACCGAGAAATCTTCACCAAAGTACGAGGAGGGAATTTCCTGTCCTCAATGTTTTGATGATTTGACTGAAGAAAAAAGAATGCGTTTAGAAGAGAAAAAGCGTCAACGTTGATGAATCTATGCAATGGGGAAAACTATACTGCGCAAAACATTTAAATTTCTTAGTTAAATTTTTGATGTTAACCTGAGATGATTAATTAATACTTAATAAATAAGTATTATTGGCAATTATAACCATGTGTTAATTAACCATTGAATTATTTCGTATTTCAGACTTTTTTCTAAAAAACAGATACTAACTGCTACGCGATTGCTTTGTAGAACGTCTCTTAGGCGTTTATTGCTATATCCTCATATAAGCGAACGGCTACAGCTAGGTTTTAGTAGTGATATGCAGTGCGATCGCCAATTATCAATTACCATCATCAAGCAACAGAGAATATATCTGCAAACAAAAATAATCGTTAATTATCCATTCATTATTAACGATTATTCCCAGAAAAATAGGCTTTCACCCACACTTGTGTGTTATGGCCAAAAGCCTAAGACTAGTATCAATAGAAAACGAGATGTCAGTTTATAACAATTTATATATATAAATCATGAACATGAAAATAAGATGAACTTCAAATGAACTCAACATAAAAAATAAATAAATTTATTTCGATACAATTCTAAAAATAAAATCAATTTTTTCTCACAATTTCCAATAAATTGCTTCTTGTGCTATTTACAAACCAATCGAGCTATATTAAATTTCAACCAATGATACAAGCTATAAAAAAAATCGTTTAAGCTTTTTAAGTCATTACAAGACAATTATTTGTAAGTGCTTGCTCGTTAATAATTAGCCATAAAAACTGGAGATAAAGGTCGTGTTGAAGCAAATCGCAACTCAAAAACTAGTTTCTGGGTGTAAGCAGGTACTGAAATTTGGTTTATTCAGTTTTTACGTAGCACTTTCTTTGAGTGCTGGTAGAAGTTTAGCTGAACCGATCGCAAGATTAGAAAATTGGAAATTTTATCCGGAAGCTCAACAATTAGAAGTCATGCTTTCGGGTTCTTCTCAACCACGTTATTTCTATCTTCCTCAACCTCCTCGTATTGTGGTGGATTTACCGGATACAAAGTTAGGTTACGTTCCTACACAACAAAGATTTTATGGGAATATCCAAGGTATCCGTGTTTCCCAGTTTGACGAAAACGTAACTCGCATTGTGATGGATTTAGCTCCGGGAACGTTTTTCGATTCCAGTCAAATGCGATTACAGCGGATATCTCGCCGAAATTCTCTTGGTTGGGTATTTCGTCCTTTGATTGCAAGCAACTATAATTCTATTGGACGAGGTCAAGGTCGTTACCCGTTACCCTCACCTAATACTTATTACAACCGTCGCCAATATCCTCCTTTACCTTATACCAGAGAATCACAACCTCGCCGCAGTTTCCCTTCAGGTAGAAGAAATCGGTTTCCACAACAAAATCAGAATGTTCCCCTACCTCCTTTAAATTCCTTACCAGGAGGACCAGTTAACAGCAGATCTTACAATAACGAAAATTACAGAGAACAGCTACCACCAATCAATCCACCCGGTGCTGTTAATATTCCTGCTACAAATCTTCCTAACGATCTCCTACGTCTCAATCCAAGTCTTCCTCAACCTGGCTTACAAAATCTACCACCAGTCAACAGTCAATTTGGCAATAATCGTAATTATAATCAGCAACAGTTACCTATATTTGTTCCAAGTATTTCTCCCAATAATTCATTTCCTCAAGAATTTTCCAACGGTTATGTTTTACCACCATCGAGATTTCAAATTCAGCCAGCAAGAAGAAATCTTAATAATCAACCAAATGTGACGGTACCAAATGTTATGGTGCCAAGTATAAAAGTACCAAGTGTGACTGTACCAGATTTTCCAACCCCGACCATATTAAATAATTCAAATAATTCAAATAATTCAAACAATTTTAATAATTCAAATACTTCCAATAATCCAAAAGTTATTGAATTTGGTCAGCCTTTTCCAAATACTCTTCCTTAAAAAAATCTTATCAATGGTGCGTTACACTGTCGCTAACACACCCTATCTGTTTTGTAATGATTAATCGCACATAAATAATAATTGTCAGTATTATTTGATTTTTGCGTTAATTCTGACTAATAGTTACATTTCTAACTTCTGAGCGGTCTGTTCTGACTCCTAACTCCTATCTCCTGCTGTGCTGACGCCCCACTGCGTTAACGCTCGTTAGAGCGCGGTCTGTCCTATCTCCTGACTCCTATCTCCTGAGTTTCTACAGCGCATTATTCTGCCATCTTTTACTTCTCAAATATAGACGTAGCAACCATAAATACTTAGAACGCTACGTCTTAAGATTTACACGTATAGGAAAATTCGCCAAATATGGCATTAGAATCAAAAAATTTTAAACAAACAGTATTAAAATCTTTCTGTTTCGACTGGTGGTGCAACCGCTCCTGGTTCGTTCAAAAAGAAGTTTTGCGCGCCACTGTTTTGATAAACGCAACTGATATTTACATCTTTACTACCCAATTCACCTGTAAATGCAAAGGTGTTCAGACGATTCTTGCAATCTCTTACTTGTTGGGATGTTATTAGCCCTTTTTGTTCTAAAACTTGCCAGTTATTAGTTCTTAATACGCAACCCGGACGCATACTAGACTGGGATACATAAACACTGAATGGGTTGAGGGTTAAAAATAGCCTAGCATCCATTACCATGGCACTAGCTCCATATTGGACACAAATTTCAGGGTTCGGCGCTTTAATATCAATAAATTCGCGGGTAGCTACATTAGAAGGTGTCAGTGTCGCTGTTGAGCTAAAAGCAATACCTATACCTATACCTAAAATAAGTACCCCTCCTAAAATGGCGATCGAGGTTAAATTAAAGGTAGAGTTGCCAAGAGCAGGAGACTTAGTAGCTGTTCTAGTGGACGAGTTTCTTCTCATTGTTGCTTAATTAAATGTAAAACATAGATAGCACAATTTGTGCAGTACGTTTGTTATTAGTGTAATTAATTTGCTTTACGGTTGTCGGTAAGTGTTACAGCACTAAGTAACAAGTTTTGGATATTGGTAAATCTGGCAAAACATATGATTTATGAGCTTTTGTTAGCGGAACCGCATAGGTCATAATTTTGACTTTTTACCTTTGACTTTTTACTTGCGCATAGCGCTATATTTGTGTTGTACCTATAGGCTAACAAATCAGAGGCTACTCGTAGTGAGATTAGTCAAATTAAGATCCACTCAAACCATTGATTAGTATACTTCTACAGAGAAAAATCTTGGATTAAATCCAGTAAAAAAAACTTTACAACACATAAAATTTTCCCTACAATACCCCCATCCCCAGAATCGCAGAATTTTAAATGGACTGGACTACGGTACTGCGATCGCTACAGTCTGATTTCATCAAAAGATTAAAATCTGGTTGTCTGCTGCATTGTCAAAAAGAAGGCGAATATAGTGAACTCACAATAATCTCTGGAGAGAGGTTAAGGCTATTACGAGATTTTTGTTGGGAAATGGCGGAAAAGTATAAACGTGCTGGTACTGTCCGTGATGTTTTTATCAGTAATTTAAAGGGAAAGTTAGGTGAAGAAGTTGTCAAAGAACGTTTAGCGGATTTAATTACAGAAATTGATTATGCTAAGCGTTTTGGAGGAGATGGTAATGTTGATTTTACTTTGCTTTCTGACCCTACTATTGGTATTGAAGTAAAATCTCGCTCTGGTACCTTTGATAAGGTTAGATGGTCGCTGAGTGTAGAAGAAGTAAGAAAAAATGCTGTTGTAGTTTGCGTTCTAATTCAAGAACAGGTGAATGAGGCACAGTCCAAGTTTAACTTGATTTTGGCGGGTTTTCTCCCAACTAAGATGATCAAGTTGAAAACGGGTAAAATTTCTTTTGGTATCGATCAATTATTCCATGGTAGTGGATTGCGGTGTTATCTGGAAGAAATCCAATCGGCGAGAATTGAGACTGTATCGGAAATAAGAAGTCAAGAACTTAGAAGTCAAGGGTTTAATAACCAAGAAATTAAAAATCAAGAAATTAAAAATCAAGAACTTAGAAATCAAGAAATTAGAAATCAAGAGCTTGAACATCAAGAATTTAAATATCGAGAGCTTAAAAATCAAGAACTTAGAAATCAAGCCATAAACCATCGAATTTATGGCGATCGCATTGGTCAACGGAAATTAGTATCTAGTCATTCTGGTAGTTTATCGATTGAGTCTCGATTAAAGTCTGGGACTGAATTATATAGTTTCTATGTCAAGTTGGGCGATCGCTTTTTGGAAAAGACTGATTACAATCGGGCGATGGAAAATTACACTCAAGCTCTGCAAATCAAGCCCAATGAAACCGAAATTTATTATAAACGTGGTTTTGCAAAGTATCAGTTGGGGGATTATCAAGGTGCAATTGAAGATTGTACTTGGGTAGTTACAAATCATCCCAATTACGTTAAAGCTTACAATTATTTAGGTGATGCTCGCTATCAATTAGGCGATTATGAAGGTGCGATCGCTGACTATAGTGAGGTTATTAGGCTTAATCCTTTTGATGCTAATGCTTATAGAAACCGAGCGGATGCTCGTTACAACTTAGGAGATAAGCAAGGTGCAATTGAAGATTATGTGTGCGCAATTGATATTAATCCCGTTCGCAACGCGCAGGGCGATCGCAACGCGCGGGGTGATCGCAATTATAGTTACGAAAATTTAACTCAGGTTCCCAATCATCTGGAAAATCACCTGGAAATTTCCCAAGCAAAAGAAATAATAAAAGGAATTAATCCTGAAGATGTACCTGCTTACAAAAATCGTGGGAATAATCGTTACGACCTAGGGGATTACAGGGGAGCAATTTTAGATTACACCCGCATTATTGACATCGATCCCGACCCTAAAATTTATGTGAAACGTGGTGACGCATATTACGATTTTGGAGATAAGGAAGCTGCGATCGCAGATTATACCGAAGCAATCAAAATTAATCCCGAGAATGCCGAAATTTATAACAAACGCGGCGATATTTTTTATGAGTTGGAAGACAAGGAAGCTGCAATCACAGACTTTCAAAAAGCAACAGAAATATATCAACAACAAGGAAAATTAACAGAACATAAACAAGCGCGGGAGAAAATTCTCGATCTAGAAATTGAAGAATCCTTAGATATTTTAAATTTTTAGTAGTAACCAAAAGCAAAGACGTAGCAATGCTACGTCTCTACATAATCGGGAATTATTACTAACAAGCCTTAAGCTTTGTAGTTATTTAGGCATATCAACCAATATCAACAACTAATATCCACCTTCTTCTTCATATTCTGGTTGTTTTTCTTTAACTTTTTTTGGAATATTAATTGGTTTTGGCGGTTCATCATCACCCCAAACATCACTATTTACATCATCATCGTAAGTAGCATATTCAGGAGTCTTGCTGGGTTTGGGTTGACGGGGAGGAGGTGTTTGTTGATACTTATCTTTGCCAGTGGCTTCACTCCAGTTATCTTCCTCTTCTTCGTATTCGACTGTTTGTGCTTCGTAGGGTTCTGGCTCATAAGGTTCGGGTTCTAATGGTCGAGCTTCCATTTCCCTACGTCTGGGAACTTCTTCGTAATCGTCTTCATCCCAAACTTCTTCCGCTACAGGTTCGGGACGACGAACTTTTTGTCTGGGTGGTTCTAAAGGTACCCCAGAAGGAAGCTGATTGGATGGTGCAACTGTTTTTGGTTGAGCGTTCCAAGCTTCATCTTCTTTTTCCCAGGGAGCTTTACCGATCCCCATACGCTCTAACAAACCGACCGTAAGCTGAGTTAAACGTTCTTCTGCACTTTCGAATACGATCAGTCTATTGGGTCCTACACTAACAACTTCTTCCATTGGTAGCTCATAAGTGCTAAGAAGTTGTTCAGGAATTTGTGGTAATCCTAAGTTAGCAATGACGATAGTATGAATTTGACCTGTTTCGCCGTTGAATTTAAAACCCCTTACCCTACCGAGAACTTCACCTGTTTCTGTGATGACCTCCCAGTTAATTAGGTTGCTGTAAATGTCAACTTCGACATCTTCTATTACATCTTCATTTTCAACTAGGATAACGTCGCCGATCTGATCGATACTACTTAAATACATATAGCGGGGGATGCTAGAAACGGAAATCAGGCTATCTCGCAAGCCGAGAGCCACAACTTCCCTGCGATCTATATCCACCCAAAGTTGATTAACAATTCCCAATCGCTTACCGTTATCACCAGTAATTACCTGGGTGTTTAAAATATCGGAGCGCCTAATAACTTTTTCAGAGGTCATTATATACCGAGTCCCGATCTCGAATCCGGTTTATCTATACACTATTATTAACTAAAACTCAAGCAGTTGTGCTGGAGGATTGTAACTTAATACCCAAAACTTGAGTATAAGCCCCCCGTGCTTGTGTCACGCCGATTGTGCGTTCGGCTGATTCTATCATCGGACGACGCAAACTCACAACTATAAATTGTGCTTGTTGCGCTTGTTGCTTAATCATTTTAGCTAATCGTTCAACATTTGCTCCATCTAGAAACATATCTACTTCATCAAAAGCATAAAACGGTGAGGGGCGATACCTCTGTAGGGCAAAAATAAAACTTAACGCTGTTAGTGATTTTTCTCCCCCGGACATGGAAGCAAGACGTTGGACTGGTTTACCTTTGGGATGGGCTACTAGGTTTAATCCGCTACCAAATGGATCTTCGGGATTATCGAGTTGGAGATAACCATCACCGTCGGAAAGTTCGGCGAAGATTGATTGAAAATTTTCGTTGACTGCATCAAATGCTTCTTTAAAAGCGCGTTGACGTAATGTAGTAAAGTTTTCAATCCGCAATAGTAATTCAGTGCGTTCTCCTTCTAGTGTTT
Source organism: Mastigocoleus sp. MO_188.B34 (assembly GCF_030065675.1). GTDB lineage: Bacteria > Cyanobacteriota > Cyanobacteriia > Cyanobacteriales > Nostocaceae > Mastigocoleus. The sequence continues at coordinate 83,484 of NZ_JASJDK010000016.1, forward strand.
CCAGTTTTTCGGTTAATTCTTGCAAGCGTTTTTGGGTGCGTTCGTATTCTTCTAATGCCAGCATATTTACTGGTTCCATTGCTTGCATCCGCCGAGAAAGGGATTTTAATTCTTTCTTCAAAGCTTCTAAGTCAACCTTATCGGGTACTTCTGGGAGGGGAGATGGTAATTCAGCGCTAACGACTTCTAATTGAGCTTTTACTTGTTCTAAAGTTTCTCGCCGGGAATGTTGAGACTCTTGAAGTTTTTGTAGTTCCCATTCTACTTGTTGTTGGCGTAACAACAGGGAGCGTACTTCTTGTTCGACACTGTCGCGTTTTTGTTTTTCTTCTCCCAGGTTTTTTTCCAATTCGCTTAATGTCACTCTGGTTTGAGCGATCGCATTGGTTAATTCTGTATCTTGAGTTCTCAGCTTTTCTAAGTTTTCTTTTTTATTTACTTCTTCCCGTTCGTATTGTTTGAGACGTTGTTGTGCTTCTTGGGTTTTTTCCTGTAAACGTTGTTGTTGATTTTCTAAGTTTTTTAAGGTTTCTTCTACTTTCCGTAAGTTTGTTTCTTTTTGTTGTAGTTCTTGTTCTTTACTTTTGATTGTAGCTTGAATTTGTTGCCATTCGTTGGGGGTTTGGGAAGATTCTAACTCAGCTAAGGCTTGGCGCAGCTGTTGTAATTCTTCCTCTTGGCTGGGTAATTCCCGATCTAATATTTCCAGACGAGATTGGGCTGTTGATAAGCGCTCAGTATTTTGAGTAAGTTGCGATCGCGCTTCTTCTAAACGGGATGCTAAATTTTTAACTTCTTTTTGTAACTGTTCTAAACGTAGTTTTTGTTCTCTTTTTCCTTGACGTGCTTCTGTTAATTCTAGGGAAAGTTCCTTGGTTCTTTGGGAAAGAGTTGCGATCGCTTCGGTACAACGTCCCAAAACCCGTTCGATTTCTTCTAGTCTTTCCCGTAGAGACGCACCATGGCGCGTCTCTACATTATCTGTTCCATCTGCAGTTCCAAACTTTAAGGTAGAACGTTGACTAACACTACCACCGGTCATTGCTCCACTGGTTTCCAATAGTTCACCACTAAGAGTAACTATGCGAAATTGTCCTAAGTAATTACGGGCTTGATTTAAAGTAGAAAATACTACAGTGTTACCAAAAACATAGGCAAACACATCATCATAACGGCGATCGCATTCAATTAAATTTACTGCATAATCAATAAAACCATTGGCATAATTCAGTTTATCTGACTGGGAAATTCGCGGCGCTCTAATTTTATTTAATGGTAAAAAGGTCGCCCGACCAGCCCGTTTTTGTTTTAATAATTCAATTCCTGTAGAAGCAACAATATCATCTTCCACCACAATATGCCCCAATCTCGCCCCTGCACATATTTCTAGGGCTAGCTGATATTGGGGATCGACCCTTCCTAATTGGGCTACTAAGCCACAAACACCACTCAATCCCGACTTAAGAATTAGTTTACTAGCATGGGTTCCCTGGGCTTCCTGCTGTGCTTGAGCTTGGGCTTCTAATTTATCTAGTTGACGTTGCTTTTCCCGTTGTTCCTGTAACAGACGTTTTTGGGTTTGCTGCTGAATATCTAACTCTTGTTCCGTCGCTGCCAAGTTTTGTGCTAAATCTTGGATCGGTTCATTAGAAGTATTAAACTCTGTTTCTAGTTGAGTGAGCTGTTCTTGTTTCTCTGTTAATTGTGGTTCGAGAGTTGCAACTAATTGAGTTTGTTCTTGAATTTGTTGCTGTAGTTGGTTGTTACGTTCCCTTAATTGTGCTTGCTCCGTACGCTGGGGTTCTAAACTTTGCAACAAAGTCTCAATTTGACGATTGTAGTTAGTTTGTTGTTGCACCCATGCTTCCGAAGCCGAAGCAATTTCCGTCGCAGCTTCCCGAGAATTTTCTAATTCCTGTCGCGCTGTATCCCTTTCTACTTGTAGAGACGCGCCATGGCGCGTCTCTACCTGATATTGTTGGGCTAATTCTTCTAAGGTATGCTGTTGTTCTTGAATATCCTGCTGGGTGCGTTTAATGCGGTTTGCAGTGTTTTCAATCGCGGATTGTAACTCCGTTTGCTGACGTTGAACCTGCTTGCGTTCAGCTTCCTGATTTGCCAAAGTAGATTGTGCATTTAAAAGCTGTTCGCCTCCCAATGCATTTAAATGTGCGGTTAACTGTTCTAATTCCTTATTTTTCTCATCAATCTCGGTATTTACCCTCTCAAGTTGCTGGGTAAGTTCCGTATTATTCTTATCACCCTCTTGAATTTTGGTGATTAAATTTTCCTGTTGTGCTTGCAGCGATCGCCAGGATAAAACCCCTTCCCACTTTTGCTTTTCGAGAAATTCCGCTCGCAGTTTTTGATATTTCTCAGCTTTGGCTTTATCTTGAGCTAAACGCTCACACTGTGCCGTTAATTCGGTTTCAATAATTCTACAACTATCTTCTTTTTCCTTAACTTCCTCTAAAGTATCCTTCGCCTTATTTATTTTGCGATCGAAGGTCGCCACACCAGCTAATTCATCAATAATTTCTCGCCTTTCACGGGCTTTCATGGAAATAATGCTGGTGACATCCCCCTGAAGTACAACATTATATCCCTCAGGATAAATTCGCAGTCGATCCAACTCCTCATGTAACTCGGTAAGATTTGAGGAAATACCATTAATCAAATAACTTGAAGAATAAGTACCTTGAGGTGTTACCCTCAATCTCCGGGTGACACTCCACTCCCCACCGGATATTGCACGGATTCTTTCCTTGCGATGTTTTTCTTCTTCGGTTTGTTCTTGCTTTTTCTTAAGTTCTAATAACTCTTCTGGATCTAACTCAGCTTCATTTCCTTCCTCTGAGGGGTCTTCTTCTACTACAACCTGAGATTCAATTGGTGCGTCATCATCTTCATCTTGAGTGTAGTCAGAAAGGTCTAACGTTACCGTGACGTTAGTTTCAATTGTAGAACGGTTTCCTTTTTTAATTTGGTTGGTGTTTACTAGATCTGGAAGCCTGTCTGCTCGCATCCCCTTGGAACTAGCAAGTCCCAAACAAAATAGCAACGCATCCAGAATATTTGATTTACCAGAACCGTTAGGTCCAGAAATCACAGTAAATCCCCCCAACAATGGCACTTGAGTGCTGCCACCGAAGGATTTAAAATTGGTAAGTTCCACGCGCTTCACGTGAACCATAGGCGCTGGTCAATAGGGGTACTGAAGTAAATAGTGTACCAATTAAAGTCGAATTGTTAACAGTTAAAGTTGCACAAAAAGGAAAATTGGAAAAGTAAAGAGTGAGAAGTAAGAAGTAAAGAGTAAGAAGTAAAGAGTAAGAAGTAAGGAGTAATGAGTTAAAAGGGTTTAGATTGAGGGTTGGCGAGTTTTAAATTACAAGTATCCGCCTTGGATTAAAATCCCAGGCTCATAGCAAAAGCCTGATAAATCAGACTGGGTAAGGTTTACAGTGCGTTTTAACGTACTTAGATTATGAGTGTTGAAATTTATTTATTTCAAGGTGGGATTTTGAACAAAACGAGGTTTCGGTTAAATCTGGAATTTATTCAGCATCATTTGAAGTTCTAACAGAGTGCTAGTACTCTGATAATTGGGATTTTTTCCGACACAACATGCTAACAAATTTTTTTGTGACACTGGTGTTGACGTTATTAGCTGCTTTGGGCGGTTATTTAATTAATCAGTTACCCCCCATCCCAGATGTTCAAGGTAATAAAGTTTTAACTGTCTGGCTTACATTTGAAGTTACAGTTTTAAGTTTAATTATTACTGGCTGGAAAGATTTTTTCAGTAAAAGTACTTTATCACTTCAAGTTGCAACTAAGACTGTTGGTGTAATAGTTTTACTGTTATTTTTTCGGCATGTATCTAAACTGGTATGGAAAATTTACCAAGCATGGAAACAAGGTAAGCTCACTAATCCAAATATTACAACAAATAGTACAAAAACATTAAAAACCCCGGATGATTGGCGACCAGAATTGTTAAAAGCAATGAAGGTTGATGTAGAAATCAGGTTAAATGACTCACCACTACACCATCAAGAAATTATACGGGTGAGAACAGAAGCACAACAAGAACGGATTGGAAGACAACCTTTAACAACAAATAACAGTAATACTTCGTTCAGTTCGGGATGGTTACAACCAAAGCGATGGTTAAAAATTTTTGGTGGTGGGACGAGTAAGTTAGATTCAGGTGAACCAATTATCGAAGCTTTTAATAAGTCAGATATTGCAGGTCGGTTACTGATTTTAGGTGAACCTGGTGCTGGTAAAACTATTTTACTATTGGAACTTGCAAGAGATTTAATTGAACGCGCTGAACAAGATCCAGAGAAACCAATTCCAGTATTATTTGAACTTACCAACTGGAGGGATGACAAACAAGGAATTGGGGAATGGTTGATTGCTGATTTGAAATTTCGCTACAACGTTTCAGAAAATATCAGTCGTCAATGGTTGTCTGAAAATAAATTATCACCTTTGCTCGATGGTTTGGATGAATTGGGTTTAACCAGACAGAAAAAATGTATCGATAAAATTAATGATTTTTTGCAAAACAACTCCAGTTTATTACCCTTGGTTGTTTGCTGTCGTCGAGAAGAATATGAAGAAGGTAGAGCAATTTTAAATCGTTTGCGGGGTGCGGTTTATTTACAAGCTTTAAGTGAAGGACAGATTACAGAATACTTGCGACGGATTGGTGTTCCTAAATTATGGAAAAATCTTCAAAATGATCCAGATGGTTTAGGTGAATTAGCAAAGATACCTTTATTTTTAAGTTTGATTCCCATTGCTTATCCAGATGGTTTAAAGAATACAGTTAAGCGTTTTAATTCTGAAGATGAACGGGAACAATATCAAAAAAATGTCCGCAAAAATTTGTTTGATGCTTTTATTAAAAGAAAGCTAGAAACACACCACGATAAGAAGGGATATAAAACTGAGGATACCAAGCGATGGTTAATATGGTTAGCACAGAAAATGGAGGAGCATAATCTCAAGGAATTTTATATGGAGCAAATGCAGCCTAGTTATTTAGATAATAAGTTTGGAGATATACAGTATTATTTGACTTTGTGGCTGATTTCTGGGCTGATATTTGGGGTTATTTTTGGGCTGATTTTTGGAGTGAATAATGGATTTATTGCTGGAACAATTATTGGAGCTATTTATCTAATTGTGCCAAAAATAAATGCTACTGAAACTTTAAAAATAGGTTTTAATTTTAAAGCTGGACTGCTTGTCGGCTTGATAATTGGGGTAATTTCTAATTTGGTTTATGGACTAATTTGTGGAATGATTTATGGGCTAATTTCTGGTATGAGAGGGGAACGTTTAAACTATAGAAAATATCCTAATCAAGGTATTCAAGAATCTGCAAAAAATACTGCTATTTTTATTTTTATTGCTTCACCTATTACAATTTTATTGTTTTTAGCAACGGCGCAAATACAAGGTCGAAACTTAAATGTAGAGACTATTCTAATTCAAGGATTTTCATTCGCACTTTTTTGTGGGATAAATTTTGCCGGAAATCCCATTCTTCAAGACATTTCTCTTCGCCTTATACTCTGGAAAAACGGCTCAATACCCTGGAACTACGCTCACTTTCTCACCTACGCTAGCGATCGCAAATTAATCAACAAAGTCGGTGGTCGGTTTACGTTTCTTCACGCTTTGCTCCAAGAACATTTTGCTCAAATGGAATAAATGTGATGTCAAAATCGTTAAAATTTACACCTGAGTCATAAAATTGACTAACAAAGCGATCGCAGATTTTTTCTACTAAACTTGAATTGCAATCAGAAGGAATATCTAAACTCAGTTTGATACATCCAATATTTTGCAGTTCAATATTTTGAGGTTCAATATTTTGAAAGGTTTCTCTTTGGGTATGAGGTCTAACAAAAATACCTAACTGCTCCAACTGAATAATTAAACCGACAATTTGACTTTCTACCAGACTAAAACTGTTTTCTAAATCCCGATCGTGATCGCTTCGCGGAACGCCTCTTAGGCGTTTATCGCGTATTTCTAATTTAATTAATGTATTGAGTTCTAAAACATCAGACTTTAATAGTTTGAATCCTGAATTAAAATCGGGTGAATCAAATAACAGATTCCAGTTTTCATTATGGATTAATGCTTGCTTGCTTAGATCTGCACCTCTGATGAACTCGCTGCGTAAAATATTGAATGTCGATTTTGTCACATTACGTGCGGAATTTTGACAAGGTTTTATCGAGGTAATTATCGGCATCCAGTCCTGAGGTAATCTTACTTTATACTGAAGCCCTGTATCTGTTAAAGAAATCGGTTTACTCCAATCGTGTTGAACAAGCAGGTTAAAAAAGTTAAAGAGTAATTTATCTAGGGAAATATCATTATCATCATAATTTATGTGATAATTTTGACAACTCCAGGCAGTTAATAAAGCCCAAGAAAAACCACCCAAAAAGCCGTAAGTGTTGCTGTATATCCAACGAGATTTAGCCCAAGCTCTGATTGTTCTCAGTAATAGACGGAAATATGTAAGTGGTATGTGTCTAGTTACGGTTTGAATAATTGTATCTGCTTCCCAAGATCCAACTATTGCTTTAAAGCTGGGGGAATCTAGTTCTACTTCAAATCGGTTGGGATTGCTTCCTTGCGTCGCAATGACTTTAAGTAAGTCTGGTTCAAGTTTAGATTCAGAATTACTTTCTACAGATTTGATTTGAACGTAAAGTAAATCTACAGATATTCCTTCCAATTTCAAACGTAATAAAGGAACTCTTGCTTCTGTTATTAATTGAGTTCTCTCGCATAAATCTTGTAAACGTTGCTCTACATTTTTGAGAAAAGTTTCCCCAGTCAAATAAATAGGAATTTCACATACAGCATCTAAGTCACTATCAGGGGTTGCGACTCCCAAACGTTCCGATCCAAGCAAATGTAAATTTGCAGGAAAACATAAGGATTCGGTACAAGCTTGCTGAACTATTTCGATAATGGTCTGACGCTGTGCTTTTTGTGCTGATGTTATTTCTGGTTCCAGCTGATTTACTAATTCAATGAGTTTGTGATTGCTGGGAGAATTAGAATTTTGAGAAGCTTCTTGAATAGATTTGTTTCCTAAAGGAATAACCTGTCTAACTTCAAAAGGTTCGTCATTCCGACGACTAATTAATGCGATGGACGATACCGTAAAGCTTATTGGTTCCCATTCCGGTAATTTCGCAAATGCTTCTGCTGAACTAGAAAACTGTCCCACGCTCAGATGTGGGGTGAAACCAGTTTTTGATTTTTTGCTTTGTTCGTCACATTGAGGAAACAAAGTTTGTAATGCTGTCTGTAATTCCTGTAATGCTTTCTCAGGTTGACTTTGGGGACGTAACCAAGCTGTAGAACTTTTGCGATGGGTGAATGTTTGGAAACTATCTAAAGTAATAGTAAAAGGTTCTAAATTAGCAACTATAGGAGCAATAATTTTTCCAGCTTCTACAAAATATGACTCTGGTAAAAAACCGTAAATTAAGTTAATATGCGGCATCCATCGTTTATATCTTGCATCATGAAGATATCTAATATTTTGAATTTCAGCTAGAACCTCTTTAGGTGGAATTATGACTATAGCGCTTCTGTAAGTAGGTGAAATAGACTTTAAAGAATTAGAATTTAAAGAATTAGACTTTGGAGAAATAGATTTTAAATCTTGCTTCTTTTCATCTAGCAAGTAACTATTAATATCTATTGTTGCGCGAATACCAAAGTGATCGGAGGGATAAATCGGTGTACCTGCTATAGGTTCGCAAGCAAATAAATTGATCGAATTTGGAGAAAATTTACGATCCACAGAGTGTAGTAAAATCCGATCGAACCTTGCTGCTTCTCCCTCCAGACTCATCAACTCCGCTAATGGGTTTTGTTGAGGGTCGAAAGTATATCCTAATTGTTCGGGATGTAATTCTTCCCATAGGTCAGTAAAACCATAGAGATCTAATATCTCCTGTAGTTGTTTACCTCTGGTATTAAAATCACCAACAATTAAACTATCTCCCGGTTGACTTTGAAGATATTTCAGCAAGGTATTTAGCTGATATTTTCTTTTCTCCGCTGCATTTTGGGCGCGGTCACTAGTTAAATGTACTACTCCAACTTGTAATACTTCACCATTAATTTTGTAAGTACCGACCATCAAGCTTTTGTGGATGGAGAATCGATGTTCTACCAAAGTAAATGGTAGACGGGACATCAACAAGTTACCTGATGGTTTGATATTTTCCCCATCAATTGACTCAGAAATATAATAGCGATCGCGTACCCAATTTTCAGATAAAAGCAACTCTAAGAAATTTGGTGTAGCTTCTTGAATAGCGATAATATCTGCATCAGATTCCTTCAAATGCTGGAAAATTACTGGTATTCGTTTCACTGTTTGAATTTTCTCTGCTTCATACCGATCATGGAGAACATTGAAGCTGACCACATTCAAACTTTTCAATCTTACTGAGTCTGGATTTTGATTAACCTCTTCCCAAATCGACCCGTTATATTTGTAAACGCTCTTGTGAACAAACTTTACAGCATCAGCTTCTAATGATTTTTGAGAATTCAATAATTTCTGAGGATTCAATGATTTTTTAGAACTCATTGATTTCTGAGAATTTGAGTTATCTCGATCATTCCAAGCATTAACAGGTAATTGCTTAGCAGCGAACAAATCTAAATTTCGATCTCTATCCCAAACAATCGTATCTTTACAACGTATATATCGAATACGATGCCAAGGTATATCTCCATTTGCAGACCACTGAAGTACGTGCATTTCTTGAATTCCAGTATCTGAGTTCCGTTCGTGGAAACCGATAATAAAATTCCTTTTATCGAGTCGCGCATCCCAAATAATGCGATTATAGACATCTTGAATAGGTAACATTTTAGGTAATGGGTAATTGGTAATAAGTGATGAGTAATGAGTAATGAGTAATGAGTAATGAGTAATGAGTAATGAGTAACAAGTGATGATTAATGAGTAACGTTAACGTATCTGACTCCTGACTTCTGACTCCTGCTCGCCGTAGGCGCGGTCTGTTCTGACTTCTTACTTCTTACTTCTTACTTCTTACTTCTTACTTCTTACTTCTTACTTCTTACTTTTTACTTGCGCGTAGCGCTAATAACCCACTCAACCTCATGGGCTTCTGTAATTTTCGGCACATCCAAACGATTTCTCATTTTGTAGAGTACTTTTTCTGGTACCTTATGAATGCGAGTTTTATTTCGTTGTAATAATTCTTCCCAAGCAGTCTCCAAATAAACAATACGTATCCTTGCTTGATAAGAAGTAAATAAACGAATTAATATATCCCTTAACTGTCGATTGATATTAGTTGCATTCCAGACAAAAGACTCCCCGTTACGCATATATTCTTTTGCGATCGCTTTGGCTCGATTTGCAACGATTCCTTGATTTTCCGTTGGTTCTACACCCATAAAACGTCGTAGCTCGTCCAGGGAAATAACTTTGAGTTCGGAACAATTTTCTTTAATCCAAGTATCTTTTCCCGAACCTGGTAAACCCGACATCATGGTTACTTGAAAACGAGTATCGTCATAAGCACGATAATTAGGGTCAGCATTTTCTTTATGAAAATAAACAAATCTACTGTGGGAAGATAAAAAACTCCTCGGTCGGTCGAAACAATCATTTTCTCGACAAAATTCGCGAAAAAACTCAATTAGTTCTAATAAACCATCGCGATCGCCACAATATCTTCCCTTAACATCAGCTTCAGCTAACATTGCGAGCATGTCGCAACTGACAAACTGACTAACTTGAATTACAGCTTTCTCTGGATTTGGTTTATCCCAAAACCACAAAGGTAGACTACCGTACTTCACCAAATTGACGACTTCTTCCCGACAGTGAAAAGGAACTCCCAAATCCCAGAGGATCTGTTGTGTCATCCTTACACCCTGTAAAACATGTCCTTTGGATGAAATAGTTCCATCTTCTTCTATCTGAGTGGTGGAAGGTTTTCCAATATCGTGTAATAAAGCAGCAGCAAATAAAATACTCCGTTTTTGCTCTGGTAACATCTGCCATTCAGATAAATTTACCAAAGCTTCGCAGACTAACTTTGTATGGGTTAAAACGTCACCTTCTGCATGAAAACGCTTATCTTGAGGACAATGAGCAAGTTGTGCTAAACAGTCAAATTCCCTTTCCAAAGCAGACCAATCAATCGATAAATTATCCCCAGTCGGACAATGGGGAAATATCCAAGTCATTATTCTTACTCCTTATTTATTGTTGACCGGTTGTAGAGACGTACCATGGTACGTCTCTACAGGGTTTTGCTGAAAAACAAACAAATCCACATCAGACCGCAGAACATTGGGAATAATCGGACGATTCAACCAATGACCGTCGGAATTTTGGATTGTAGTCAAAAAACTAGAACGCACATATTTATATCGAGCTTCCACTACATTGTCCGACTCAACCTTGATATACAAACCTTCCATTAAGGAACTTTGGTCAGTTTGTTTTAGCGATCGCTCTACATCAAGTCCTTGTGCTACACAAATCTCTTGGAAACGCTCTAAATGCTTTGAGGTTTGATAATTGGACTTACCCAAAAAATTTAATAATTGCTGATATGATTCCAGTTCCCCGGTAAATAAAACCGGTACGGAAACTAAATTCAAACCATTTAATAGATTTTTTCTTTCCCTCGTACTGAGAAATACTAGTTTTTCTAAATCCCAGACATCATATTCCAGAAAATAATGGGGTAGAGCATCATAAAAGACCGTATGTTTTGCATACATCCATTCTCCAAACAAAATATAACGACTACCCAAAACTTCCCAAAGAGCAGTAACGTGGGTATTAGCCCATTGTTTGAATAAATTAAAGTGTCTTTCCCTTGCTCCTCCCGTTAGATAGTGACCCCTACTTTGCAGAAGTAACTTTCCATCAGCACTGAAGCTAATAGCTGCATTTGCTCCATCAACCTTTTCTTCAACAACTACATATTTGTGTTGAATTTCCCCAAACGGGATATTATTTAAATCCCCATCCCCAGGTTGAATTCTCGAACCCTGGATATGACGGGTACGGGGATACTTATATATTTGTCTCATTACTTTCGATCCTTAACAATTTCAATCAATAGATCGAATCTACAAATTCAACCCGCTGAAGACAAAGGATTTATCAAAATCATTTTACCTGTCGAACTCAGCATCAAGCATCTTGCAAAGACGTAGCGTGCTACGTCTCTACTGCAGGATTTTGACAATCAACAAATCTTTTTAGACTTTGAAATATCTCTACGGATTCAATCTATGGATTCAACTAGCAAAATCTGTTTGCGAATTTCCTACTAACAAGCAACTCATTTAATTACAGTTGCTAAAATTCGCACTTTTACAAATTTGATTGAAATTGAGGACTACATTGCTCTATTCCTTATTTATCTAATTATTTATCTGAATTTCATTCCAGTATGGAGCGATGAAAACACATCGTAACACATACTTCATCTCGAACAATCATTTTTCCAGATTTTTATGCCAGATTTTTCATGATTCTTTTTCCAGTCCTTTAATAAACTGCTGGGATTTTTTATAACAATCAGTCCAACCTCTCTCTCCACAAAACTTTGCTGCTTGTTGAAAATCTTTAATTGCTGCTTGCTTTTCCCCTAATTTAGCCCGATATTCTCCCCGGTTAGAGTAAGCTTGAGCAAAATCCGATTTCAATTCAATTGCTTTGCTAGCATCCGCGATCGCTCCTTGAGTGTCTCCAATTCCAAAGCGTGCTGCACCCCGCTTTAAATATCCAGCAGCAGATTTTTTATCCCGCTTAATTACTTGGTTGTAATCTTCAATTGCTTTCTTATAGTCTTTTAATCCCAAGGAATAAACATTACCTCGGTTATTGTAAAGTTGAATCGCGTTGGGATTAATATTAATACCTTTGCTAAAGTCAGCGATCGCTCCTTGATAGTCTCCTATTTCTCTCAGAAGATTTCCCCGGTTATTATAAGCAGCAAAATCTTGTGGATTCAGGGATATTGCTTTGTCGCAGTCTCGAATTGCTTTCTTAAACTCATGAATTTGTTTATACAGATTGCAGCGATCGATATAAGCTTCTGCAAAGTCGGGTTTGAGTTCAATAACTTTAGTGTAGTCACTAACTGCACCTTGGCTATCTCCCATGTAAAAACGATCATTCCCCCGCATCAGGTAAGCTACAAACAATTTAGGATCGATCTGAATTGCTCGGGTGTAGTCTGCGATCGCTCGCTGTTTATGTTTTGACGAGGAATAAACTAAACCCCTTTTGTGATAACCTAAAGCGTTGTTGGGGTCGAGTTCGATAACTTTGGTGAAATCCTCAATTGCTCCCCCATAGTCCTTGAGAGTAAAGTGAGAAGTACCTTTGTTCTGGTAAATTATAGGATCTTGGGGATTAAACCAAATTGCTCGATTGAAATCTGCTAAAGCTGCTTTATGCTCTCCTTTTTGACCTTTAGTTACTCCCTGTCGGTCGAAGTACTCAGCTATAGCTTTTGATTGACTCCAGACAACCCCAGCACTAATACCAATTACACCCAAAACTCCCAATCCTGCAAGCACCAGAGTTTTTAGTTTTGGAGTTTGAGGTAATAAGGTGCGAAAAATTCCAGATTTAGTATTAGTACTAGTATTGGTATTTGATATTTCTTTGTTAGACTTAGCCCCTGCTGTAATTTTTTCTAAATCTGCTAAAACTTCATTTGCAGACTGATAGCGCTGACTATAGTCGCAGCGGACCATTTTATTGATTATATTTGCTAGTTTTGGACTAATCTTTCTCCTATTCTCCCAGATAATCTCTCCCATACTCGGGTTACTTGGATCTTTAAGATTGATTAGTTGTTGGATATTTAAACCCAAAAGTGCTTGAATGGCAATCTTTCCTACAGCATAAATATCACTATTAAATTGGGGACTACCTTGAGTTTGCTCGATTGGTATATAGCCAGGAGTGCCAATTGTAACCGTAAGATTTATTTGTCCTTGATGGATTTGAGTTCCAATTTCTTTTACTGCACCAAAGTCAATTAAAACTAATTTGCGATCGGAAGTCCGACGAATAATATTTTCTGGTTTGATATCTCGATGAATGACACCTTGACCATGCACAAAATGCAATATAGTCAATATTTCTTTCAAAAAACTTATAACTGTAAATTCATTCCAAGATTTACCAGGTAGAATTTCTTGATTTAAAGTATTTCCTGGTATAAATTGTTCAACAAAATAAAAGTCTTGTCCTTCTTCAATATCGGCTAGTAAGGTGGGAATTTTATCGTGTTTTCCCAACTTTTCCAAAATTTCTGCTTCTTTTTTAAATAAACGACGGGCTACTTTTAATACTTCAATATTTTCGTGAAAAGAATGTAGTTTTTTGACAATACATACAGGATTTCCCGGACGCTTCACATCTTTTGCTAAAAATGTTTCGCCAAATCCACCTTTACCCAAAGCTTTTGTTATCTGATAGCGACTGTCTAATATTTGATCTATCATTAAACCTTTTATATTTATTGCAGGGATGCGCCGAGGAGCATACAGCTGATTATTCTATGCTTATATAAATTTTATTGGAACTACAATGTAAAAATATTTTAACTACAACCCATTATTTACTAAATATCAGCTTTAACTATCAATAAATTTTCAATAACCAAAAAAATATAATCTAATTGATATATAGGTGAATATTAATTAAAAACCCAACTTATTATGATTGGATTTACCTATTTATTCAATGTAAATTTATTCCAGATACAGCATTCCTAAATAATTTATCAAAATCAACATTGTATAGCAATCATATCTGATTTGTGAACGGTAAATCCTGTAGAGACGCGCCATGGCGCGTCTCTACAATATTCATCTTCATAAATGATTTAGGATTGTTATAGAGAAGTAGTCTTCAAGGGCGTTCCCCCAAGGAAACATGTTGCATCCTTACAGAATTTATATACCCATAAATCAAACAGGATTACTATATTTTTTAGATTGTCATCAGACACGCACTTAAATCAAAACAATTTATGAAGTGCAGTAAATAAAGTAACATTATATTTTAAAATATTAAAGATTATCCAATGATAATAAATGCATATCTTGGGATAAATCGACATAATTAATATTAGGACAAGCTCCTGCCAAACAAAATCAAATGGTACCAGCGGTGTTAAATAATCGTTATCGCATCATTAGAACGTTGGGAAAAGGTGGTTTTGGCAAAACTTTTCTAGCGGAAGATACCCATCTTCCTTCCCGACGTATTTGTGTTATCAAACAATTAAAACCTGTAGTAGAGAAGCCACATGTCTATCAACTTATGCAGGAAAGGTTTGCACGTGAAGCTGCAATTTTAGAAGAATTGGGTGAAGAGAATAATCAAATACCAAAACTATATGCCTATTTTGTCGAAAATGAACAGTTTTATTTGGTTCAAGAATTAATTGATGGTTTAACTTTAAGTCAAAAATTACGGCAAGAAGGAGTTTTTAGCGAGGATTTAGTTCAAAATATTTTAATAGATATTTTATATGTTTTGGATTATATTCATTCCAAAGGAATTATCCATAGAGATATTAAGCCAGGAAATATTATTTATCGAGAAAAAGATTCTAAAGCTGTTTTAATTGATTTTGGCATTGCCAAGGAAATTGTTAACCCCACAATAGAATTAGGGGGTGAAGTTACTAATACAATAGTAATTGGTACTCCTGGTTTTATGCCACCAGAACAAGCTGTAGGAAAACCAATATTTGCTAGCGATATTTACAGTTTGGGAATGACAGCAATTGCTCTATTGACCGGAGTCTCTCCCAACAAATTACAGAATAATCCTCAAACCGGCGAAACAATTTGGGAATCGAGGAGGGATATTAGCAGTTTTCTCAAAAATATTTTAAATCGCGCCACAAAAATCAATCCTAGCGATCGCTTTCCAAATGCAAAGGCGATGTTAGCAGCTTTACAACCACAAGATCAACTTTTCTCATATCGGGCTTTATCAGAGCAAGATTTATCAGTTAGATCCTCAGAAGGTCAAATTCCCAATAATCAAACTTCTCAAAATATAATTTCCCAAAATATAATTTCCCAAAATAAAGCTTCACCCCACCGGGGAGAAAATTGGAAGCGACCCGAACCGGATAATCTCAGCCAAGATAATATTAACCAGGTTCAAACTCAGCCACCGGGTTTATCTAAAATCAATTTAAATACACCAATCAGTAATCAATATAGTCAGCAAAGTTATCGCAACCGCCAAATATTACTCAACAAGGTAACAAACTATTGGGTAAAAGGTGTTTTAGAAACTTCTTTACATGGAGTAGCTTTAATTGAATTAGGTTTAGAAAATCGTCTAGATGTTTTAGCCCATCCTTGGGGAATGTTATGGGAAACTAGCGAACAAACACGACAGGAAATAAGTCAAAATACCAAAGCTATCGATATATTTTTACAAATGGGAACTGGTCGTTCCTTATTAATACTAGGCGAACCGGGTTCGGGTAAAACTACAACATTACTAGAAATTACCCGTGATTTAATTAGAATTGTTCAACAAAATATCAACCAACCTATCCCAGTAGTATTCAATCTTTCTACTTGGACTAATCCCAAAATAACTATTGATAAATGGTTAGTTAAAGAACTTAATGCGAGCTACCAAGTCTCTAAAGAAATTGCTCATAAATGGATAGAGAATCAACAATTATTATTACTTTTAGATGGTTTAGATGAAGTAAATTCTAGTTTGAGAGATGCTTGTGTCGCAGCAATTAATCAATTTTGCCAAAATTATGGTGAAACAGAAATTATAGTTTGTAGTCGAATCAAAGATTACCAAAATTTATCTCATCAACTCCACTTTCAAACTGCGATCTATATTCAACCCCTAACTTTAGAACAGGTATATCAATATCTTCAAAATCTCGGTACAGAGCTTTCTGCTCTCAAACAAGCACTTCAAACCAATGAAACATTACAAGAATTAGCAAAATCGCCCTTAATGCTAAATATTATGACCTTAGCCTATCAGGGTATATCGATTACAGAACTACCAGGAATGACTTTGGAGGAACATCGTCAACATTTATTTGATAAATACGTCCAAAGAATGTTTGAGAGAAGGGTTACAAAACATAGTTACTCAAAAAGTCAATCTATCTACTGGTTGAGTTGGTTAGCTCAAAAACTAAAAGAGCGATCGCAAACAGTATTTTTAATTGAAAGAATGCAGCCCGACCTGTTACCTAAAAATTTATATCGACTTTACATATTATGTTCTTTACTTACATTTACTGGTATTGGATGGTTAGTTGCAATACATGTAATTAAAACAATACCTCCAGAGAAAGCAATAATATCCCTTTCACTCACCATTGTATTTTTCTGGCTATATTTTGGTTTAAATCGAATTAATCCGGTGGAAACACTGCAATGGTCGTGGAAAAGTGCAAGAAAAAATCTAGTTAAAGGAATGATTTATGGATTAACTTTAGGTATACTACTTAAACTAAATGTCACCGATATAGAATTAGAAAAAGTATTGGTAGGTATTGTCAGCTTTGATTTTTCTGTATGGATGCGGGCGATCAGAGGAATTATTTTTGGCTTGAGTATGGGATTATTTTTTGTCATAATTCGTGGTTTTACAGGACCGAGAATTCAAAAGTTTGCAAATCCAGGTCAAGGAATTAGAAAATCAGCCAAAAATTCATTATTGTTCGGAATGATTGGAGCATCAATACTTCGTTTCACAGCAACTATGTTGGGTTGGAGCGTTAATGGATGGACAATTTTTGGGTTTAGTTTTGGTATCGTTGCTGGTGGTGTTGATACCTGCATTAAACATATTATTATACGCATACTTCTATTCCAGAGAGGTTCTATCCCTTGGAATTATGCTCGTTTTTTGGACTACGCTACAGAAAGAATTTTCTTACAGAAAGTTGGTGGTGGTTATATTTTTATTCATAGATTACTTTTAGAATATTTTGCTCGAATGTAACTATAAATACAGAAAATAATAATTTGATTTATTTTTATACAAAAAATTATATATTACATAGTTTTGTCGGTATATAGAGACTTATCGTAGGATAGGGTGTTAAGATTTTACATAATTAAATATACTCCCAATCGATGTTTCCATGTCTACATCCCCCGAAACCAGAAGTACTACCGTTGAAATTCAACTTAGCGAAGAAGAAAAGCAAACATTGGAAACAGCTGCTGCTAGTAGGTCTTTAAGTTTAAGTGAATATCTGCGTGAAATTGCTTTAATTGCAGCAAAAGAAGAAACTATACAACCACAATCGACTTTACTTTCTGAAGGAGAATGGGAAATTTTTCTTTCCTTATTAGAAGGTCCAACAGAAATCAATGACAATAATTTTTAATTAAAATCAATTCTTTTTTATATACTCTAAAAGCTAGATTATTTCATTGATTAATATGCATTTAATTGGATAAATAAAATAATAAGTATTATAGGGTCTTTTAACTAAATATTTTTGGATTAAAAATTTAAAATAATGGAATTTATACAATTTAGTATCTTGACTCTTGGCAGTTTCACAAAACAAATATTTCAATTCTACACCTTGTGAGATATATATTTTTTAGGTCAAATTAAATATTAAATGTCTATGACTTAAATCACAAAAATCTGTGTAAAATACTTTATGCGTATATATTTACTTAAGAAAAACAGAAAAAGAGTTAAGTTTGAGTACAATAAATGCTTACCTTACATTAACTTTGCTTAAATTCCTGCGAGTTGTGAAATAAGCAATTAAGAATCAAATATTACAATTTTATCGGCTTTATCGATATCTTTATGAATATGTAAAAAGTTGATTATCTCTATCATTTTATAAAATTTTTTTAGGAGGTGCGGGTTAAAATATCTAAGTATTAAGTGCAGGCAAAATGTCAAATTTACAACTTTCGCGATAGTACTTAAATTTATTTTATTTAATCCCACTTATGTTTTTAATTTCTTCAGGTGTTAGTCTAAATACTTTTTTGGATTGGTTATCCCACGAAGTATTAACAACTTTTAAGTTACAGCAAAATCAGACATACGATTACACTGGTTTAGTTGCTGGGCGTGATTATGTGTTTGAAATCCTTGATAATGACTGCACCAGAGGTTGTATGACTGCTAGATGGAAAAATATTAAATGTGGAGACTATATAATTTTAGCTAATGCTTCGGGGTCTCAGAAGTATCAAGTTGAAGAAATCGATTATTATTCTGAACCTGCGGATATGTGGATGGCTTTGCTCAAGCAAGTTAATGAATAAATTCTTTATATAAGTTTTTGATGGGTGCTAATCTATTGTTTTTCAGTTTATGGCTAACGCCACGCCCTTACGGGCTACAGTTAACAGTTGTCAGTTACTAATCCCCCATATGACGCAGTGCTTATGGCTCTTAGCGGAGCGTGACGCCAGTCATACGCCACGCTTCCGCTAACGCCAATCCCCACCCAATCTCCAACCCCCAAAACATTATAAAATTTCCTGACGAATATGGTGGTAATAGAATCCAAGCGCCACAATAGATACATAGGTTTTCTCAGGAAAACTTGATATTTTATAAGGAGTCTACCACCAGTGGTTGCACAAGCAAATCAAGATATCTACGAAGCTAAGACCCAGGAAATAGCTAGACAACTTTTAACTGCGCAAAAAGAAGGCGGTTCCATATTTTCTTCTTTGCGCGATCGCATGCGTTGGGATGATAAAATCCTTGCATGGGCTATGAGTAATCCTGGATTGCGGGTACAGTTATTTCGTTTCATTGATACCCTCCCAGCACTACAAAGTAAACCGGAAATTGCGAGACATTTACAAGAGTATCTAAGTGATGAGTCTGTGGAGCTACCCTCAGCACTTAAAGGGATGCTCAATTTTGCTAGCCCCGAATCACCTCCAGGACAAATTACAGCTACGACTGTTTCTAAAGCAGTAGAAACTTTGGCTCAAAAATATATTTCTGGAGAAAATATCAAACAAGCTCTCAAAACCATTGAAAGATTGCGCAAGGATAAAATGGCTTTTACCGTGGATCTACTCGGTGAAGCGGTGATTACAGAGATAGAGGCTCAAGCTTATTTAGAAAGCTATTTGAAGTTAATGGAACAGTTAGCAGAAGCTGCTAAAAGTTGGAAAACTGTAACATTAATTGACGAAGCTAATGGAGAACAATTACCAAAAGTTCAAGTTTCGGTTAAATTAACAGCTTTTTATTCCCAGTTCGATCCCCTCGATGAACAAGGAAGTGAGGAACAGGTTACTTCACGCATTCGCACTCTACTAAATCGCGCCCAAGAGTTAGGAGTTGCAGTCCATTTTGATATGGAACAGTATATCTACAAAGATATAACTTTCAAGATTTTGAAAAAACTATTAATGGAGGATGAATTTAGACAACGTACAGATATTGGTATGACAGTGCAAGCCTATTTGCATGACAGTAAAGAGGATGCTCAAGACTTAATTAACTGGGCTAAAGAGCGGGGTTATCCGATTAATATCCGTTTGGTTAAAGGTGCGTATTGGGATCAAGAAACTATCAAAGCGACACAAAAACATTGGGACATACCGGTTTATAACGATAAGGCTGCAACGGATATTAATTTTGAATTTATAACTCAATTATTGTTAGAGAATCATCAATACGTTTATGCTGCAATTGGTAGCCATAATATTAGATCCCTTTCCCGCGCGATCGCAATTGCTGAAAGTTTAAATGTTCCTCCTCGTTCCTTTGAAATGCAAGTCCTCTATGGTATGGGGGATAAAATTGCTGCAACTTTAGCTGATAAGGGTTATCGGACAAGAGTTTACTGTCCTTACGGTAAATTGTTACCGGGAATGGCGTATTTAATTCGTCGTCTCTTAGAAAATACTGCTAATAGTTCCTTCCTGCGGCAAAATATGGAGGATCGTCCCCCTGAGGAGTTATTAGCTCCACCGGTTCCCAAACAGAAAGGAGAAATAAGGGAAAGTAACGGAAAAGCAAATGAGAATGGTAATTCTAGTGTTGCTGCTCCCATTACAGGTGGTTTTCCCGGTGCTGCTGATACCGATTATGCTAAGGAAGAAGCAAGAAATATTGCCCAAAATGCAATCACAACTGTTCGTCAACAACTCGGTAAAACATATTTACCTTTGATTAATGGCGAATATGTTAATACTGAGAATTTTGTAAATTCCCTGAACCCCTCAAATTATAATGAGGTTGTAGGTAAAATCGGACTTATCAGTGTAGACCAAGCCGAAACCGCCATTCAAGCTGCAAAAAAAGCCTTTCCCGGTTGGCGAAAAACCCCTGTAAAAGAACGTGCGGGAATTTTACGCAAAGCTGCAGATTTAATGGAACAACGTCGCGCCGAATTAGCTGCTTGGGTAGTATTTGAAGTAGGAAAAGCCCTCAAGGAAGCAGATGCAGAAGTTAGCGAAGCGATCGACTTTTGTCGTTACTACGCTGACGAAATGGAGCGTTTAGATCGGGGTTATAACTATGATATTTCCGGCGAGACAAATCGTTGTGTTTACCAACCACGGGGAATTGCAGTTGTAATTTCACCTTGGAATTATCCAATTGCGATCGCGACAGGAATGACAGTTGCAGCTTTGGTTACTGGTAACTGTACCTTACTTAAACCTGCGGAGACATCTTCAGTAATTGCAGCAAAAATTGCAGAAGTTTTGGTAGAAGCAGGAATTCCTCAAGGTGTATTTCAATATGTACCGGGTAAAGGTTCCGTAGTTGGTTCCTACTTAGTGAATCATCCCGAAACCCATATTATTGCTTTTACAGGTTCCCAAGAAGTTGGTTGTCGAATTTATGCAGATGCGGCTATTTTGCGATCGGGACAAAAGCACTTAAAGCGGGTAATTGCGGAGATGGGCGGTAAAAATGCGGTCATAGTCGATGAAAGTGCTGATTTGGATCAAGCTGTGGACGGAATTGTCATGTCAGCCTTTGGGTATAGTGGACAAAAGTGTTCTGCATGTTCCCGAGTGGTAGTTTTAGAAAGTGTTTACGATAGTTTTTTGGAAAGGTTTGTCGAAGCAACAAAATCCTTAAATATTGGTAAATCGGAATTACCTTCAACTCAAGTTGTACCAGTGATTGATGCTACAGCCCAATCTAGAATCCGCGAATATATTGTTAAGGGTAAAGCCGAAGCACGGGTTGCTTTGGAAATGTCAGCACCGGAAGGTGGTTATTTTGTCGGTCCAGTAATCTTTGCAGATGTTACACCGGATGCGGTAATAGCTCAGGAAGAAATTTTTGGTCCGGTGGTAGCGGTAATTAAAGTTAAAGATTTTCAGCAAGGATTAGAAGTTGCAAATAATACTAATTATGCTTTAACTGGCGGGCTTTATTCTCGTACTCCTTCCCATATTGAGCAAGCAGAGGAAGATTTTGAAGTCGGTAATTTGTATATTAACCGTAATACTACTGGGGCGATAGTATCGCGACAGCCCTTTGGTGGGTTTAAACTTTCTGGTGTTGGTTTTAAAGCTGGCGGTCCAGATTATTTGTTACAATTCCTCGAACCACGTACGATTACGGAGAATATTCAACGTCAAGGTTTTGCACCGATAGAAGGAGCAGATTAATTTAAAGTTCCTTAAGTCCCCCTATTTTGGGGGATTTTTCAATCCCTGATAGGGATAATTTTAATTGCAATCACCAGAAATTTGGATTAACAGCTTGATGTTCTATGTTTCAATCCCTAATAGGGATTAATGTTAATTGCAATCCTTGCTTTTTATTTTCTATATTTTTTAAGCTAGCGTTTCAATCCCTAATAGGGATTAATGTTAATTGCAATCTGAATTAGAACAACTTAAAGAAGTTAAATTTAAGTTTCAATCCCTAATAGGGATTAATGTTAATTGCAATATAGTATTCGCGGAAATGGAGAATCGAATCACAGGTTTCAATCCCTAATAGGGATTAATGTTAATTACAATTTTATAGTCAGGAAGCAGTCTGGCTCGTTGCCATCTAAGTTTCAATCCCTAATAGGGATTAATGTTAATTGCAATCGGCATCGAAAGAAGTACGTCAACCCAAAACCTTATCTTTCAATCCCTAATAGGGATTAATGTTAATTGCAATCGCTCAAAATAGAAGCCTTGCTATATGTAGTTTTCAAGGTACATTTGCGCCAATCAAACTTAAAATACTGTTTCAGCCGATTGCTTGTCAAGTACGACCTCCAGAAAAATCGCTACAACCCTTGCAAATCAAAGCTTTCAAGCGTTGCGCCAACCTCATTCCAACCAAAAATCGCTCAAAAGCATACAGAGCAAGCGTTTCAGCCACTAAATTTAGCAACCCATTTTCAACACCCACAGGTTGGCGCAAAAATCGTAAATTTCAGATAACAAGATTATATTTTTTTCGGTGCGTTACGGCTGACGCCTAACACACCCTACTCTAGCAATTAAATTTAGAAATTCTAATGTCGGAAATCCTAATTTTGGAAGTCCATAAGAATTTACAACTAGAACTACTCGCTTGCTGACTGATAAACCTTCCTTAGCTCATCTAGCGAATCTACAGTTTCTATCGCTTCTAAAACAGCAGATAACTTTTCGACGTCCTGAATCGACTCGATTTCCGGTAATAAACTTTGACCCGATTCTCCAAATTTAAGTTTTAATCCCAAAGCAATTCCTTTGATTAATCCTTTCTCAATTCCTTTCTCAATTCCTTTCTCAATTCCAAGTCGCTCAAAGCTGGTAACGTAACGCATTTTTCTTTCCACCTCTAACTGTTCCAATTCATACTTAAATTCTCGTTCTAGTTCAGATGGTAACGTCAACATCCAATCGATAAAAGCCAGTAAATTAATTACCTCTTCCCGTCGAAAACCCTGTTCGTACAACTTTCTGACCAAAGCTAACTTTTGCTCTTTGCGTTTCAAGCGATTGCTACGAGTTTCTAAAGCAACTAGGTGAGCCATGACTACTGTTGCGAAAGGGTTACGACTTACTTCCAAATCAGCTTGTCTGTGCTTATATTCTAACAATTTAACAATTGGAAACTGAAAATCAACTCGACAACCAAACAAATCATAGCCAAATTGCTTTGGTCGCCAGTTAATACCTTCATCTCCCAAAACAGCGATCGATGCTACCGGGCGATTATACCTATCAAATATGCGGTAGTTATAACTGTACATCCGTTTGGCAAAATCAGATTCTTCCTGTGCTTGGACTTCCAAATGTATAAGTATCCAAGATTCTTCTCCACCAACGCGATAAATTTTTACCAACTTATCAACCAGTCGTTTTCCTAACTCCGCATCTCGAATAACTTGCTGTAGTTCTTGGTCTAAAAATTCTGGTTCTCGCGACCAATCAATTTCCCTATGTGCCTCAGGGAAGAAGAATAACATGAATTCTTCATAATATAGTTGTAAAATCTCTTTCCAAGGTGAGTCAAATTCAGTTTGAGGATTGGTCATTCAAATCGATTTTTATAATTTTTCCAGTTGATTATCCCAGACAAATACAATGATGCAAATAATTTCACACATGTAATTAGGTAAGGACATAGGTTAACCCTCAAACCTAAGACTAGTAAACTTTTGACTGACTCTTACGAGAAAGCTGATACCAATGACTTCCGCGTAGCACTATTTTTTATCCTGTAACGATTAATTCTTCTCTATTTCTTCCCGATTATCCAATAATTTAAAAATAGATTAGATTTTTTCCAATTATTTAGGGTATCTAAGAAAGATAAAAGGGATTCACTTAACCCTTTTACTTTCTTCTTTTACTTTACTGTTGTTTTCAAATTTTACTCTTATCAAAGTCAAACTTGAGCAAATCGCAGTAAGATTGGAACCAAGTCTCTAGTAAACTAAAGCTTAAATAAATAGACCGACCATTTTAAATGGCTAAAAAGCTTAATCTATAAACTTTTTGCTGTACTGCGTTAACGTCCGTAAGGACGCGGTCTGTTTTGTTAGCAAAGCATGTCCGCAAGACATATTTTGACGTTTAACTTCCGCATAGCGGTAATCTTCCTTTATTTGAAAAGTAATATTTAGTTCAGAAACGGGCGATGTAACAATGCGAATTCTATTACTTGAAGATGACGAAGTTTTAGCGGATGTGTTGTTAAAATCTTTGACTCACCATAAATATGTTGTAGACGCAGTTTATGATGGGAAAAATGGTTTAGAGTATGCCCAAACTGGAAACTACGAACTAATCTTAATGGATGTGGGATTACCCTCACTTGATGGTATTACCCTATGTCAGCAGTTGCGATCTGAAAGTTATTCCGTACCGATTCTTTTGATGACTGCAAAACATGCGATCGCAGATAGAATTCGTGGTTTAGATGCAGGTGCTGATGATTACTTAACCAAACCTTTCGAATTAAGCGAGCTTCACGCTAGAATCAGGGCTTTGTTAAGACGAGGAGAAGTTACACCCAGTTCGGTTTTAGAAATCGGAGAACTCTGTTTAGATCCTAATAGTTGCCAGGTTACATATGCTGGTAAGCTTATAAGACTGACACCCAAGGAATACAATTTATTAGAATTATTCTTACGCAACCCATCTCGGGTTTATAGCCGCTCTCAGATAGTAGAGCATCTTTGGACTTTTGACGATCCCCCTTTGGAAGATAGCGTTAAAGCACACATTAAAGGTTTGCGCCAAAAGTTAAAGAAAGCAGGTGCTGCAAGTTGGATTGAAAATATTTATGGTTTGGGATACAGACTTAACCCAGACATTGTTTCGTCACGTACTTCCCCAGAAACTAACTCTCAAGATACTAACTCTCAAGGTACTAACTCTCAAGATACTAGTCCTCAAAAAACTAGTCCCACAATAACGAGTTCTCAAGTCAATACTACTGAAGCAATAAATTATCAGGTCAATAATTTCCAAATCGATACTTCCAAAACAACGAACTTTGAAAACTCTCAAACTGTTGCTCTTCCCCAACAGGATTCTCGGTCTTTAGAAGATAAAACCTTAGAGACAAAATATCAAGGGGCTGTAGAAAATATGTGGGAGCAATACCAAGGTTTGATGGTTAAGAGACTCTCAGTATTGCAAACAGCAGCAACAGCGATCGAAGAAGAAAACCTTTCAGAGGATTTACGACAGTCAGCAAAACGAGAAGCTCATAAACTCGCAGGAGTTTTGGGTATGTTTGAGCGATTTGATGGAAGTAAGTTAGCCAAAGAAATTGAGCTACTTTTGCTCGAACAAAATTCCCCAATTCAACATACGCTACCATCCTTGATACGAGAATTAGGGGAAATTTTGGCTTTATCTGAATCAACAGCTACCAGTTCAGAACTTAAAAGCTCAAAAAATCATAGTTTCAGAGATAATAGCTCGACACATAATAGCTCAACAAATAATATTTCAACCAATAAAAGCTCCAAGACTACAGATTCAAAACTTTCTGAAACTAATTTATCTTTTTCTTCTTCCACAAATGAACAAGCACGTTTGCTTCTCATCGGTCCAGATGTGCAACTCGGCTCTCAACTCATACAATTAGCCCATTCCACTGGTACGAGTTGTTACCATTTTAAAGATATTCAAGTAGCGAAGAAATGGTTAAAAACTTATTCCCCAGAATTGGTTGTATTAACCATAGATACTGTAAATCAGTGGCGTGAAAGCTTAGCATTGATCGGGGCTTTAGCAAAGCGCACTCCCTCCGTATCGACAATAGTCATCAGTGCAATTGATAACTTAGAAAACCGAGTGAGTGTTGCTCAAGCTGGGGGATGTGGTTTTTTAGTTAAACCAACAGAAGCAAGTCAAATTTGGGAAGTTGCGTATCAATTATTATCTAGTAATTATTCTTCCACAATCAAAATTTTAGTTGTAGACGACGATCCCATATTTCTATCAACTGTAAAATCTCTCTTGGAACCTTGGGGAATGGAAATTACAGGGTTGGAAAATCCCCAACATTTTTGGAACACCCTTGAGTCTGTATCTCCCGATTTATTGATTTTAGATGTAGAAATGCCAGAAATTGGAGGTGTAGAGCTTTGTCAAGCAGTGCGCACAGATCGGCGTTGGCAAGGATTACCTGTTTTATTTCTTACTTCTCATTCCGAACCAGAAACAGTTCGTCAAGTATTTGCAGCAGGGGCTGATGATTTTATTAATAAGCCAGTTATAGGACCAGAACTCTTAACTAGGATTAACAATCGTTTAGAAAGAAGTCGGTTACTACAAACTCTTTCCACTAAAGATCCCCAAACAGGTATTAGTAATTATACTGAATCAACTCAAGAATTAAATCACTTATTTGCAAGACTTCCCCACAATGGAAATAGCATGTGTCTGGCAATGTTGAGTATCGCTGAGCTAAATCGACTAAATTTTCAATACGGTCACCCTATTAGCGATCGAGTATTACAAAAATGGGGACGCCTAATTAAATCAGTTTTTCGCAGCAGAGAAGTTTTAGGATATTGGGGTAATGGAGAATTTATAGTTGGGATGCCAGGGTTAAATAAAATACAAGCTACAGAAAGACTTGGCGAAATCCTTGCTGTGTTGCGACAACAGATATTTACATCACCAGATGGAAATAGATTTCAAGTTCCGTGTAATTGGTCGGTTGCGGAATATCCCAAAGATGGGAAAAATATACATTTGCTGTATCAAACTCTCAAGCGATCGATTTAGGTTCAAGATATTTTGAACCCAAGATGTTTCAACTCAAGATACTTAAATTAACACCTTAAAACTTTAAGATTAATTTTATACATTTTATTAAGTATGAATGATGAACAAAAAAATCAGAATAATAAATGTGCCACACTTCTGAAGCGTAATATTGCTTTACTAAAAGCACAGCAAGAGGCTTCAATTGATGGAATTTTGGTTATAGATGAAAATCGCCAAGTAGTCTCCTATAATCGACGTTTTTGCGAACTATGGCAAATACCAAAAGAAATTGTTAATCAAGGTAATTGTCACCACTTACTCACCTACGCAGTATCTCAAGTTTCCAAGCCAGAGGAATTTTTAAGTAAAGTAAATTACCTGTATGAAAACCCCAACGAAATCAGTCAGGATGAAATTTATTTAAAAGATGGCAGAATTTTCGATCGTTATTCCAGTCCGGTTAAATCAGAGACAGGAGAATACTACGGAAGAATTTGGAATTTTCGAGATGTCACAGGACGTAAACAACGGGAAGAAGCACTACAATTCATTGTCGAAGGAACGAGTACCAAAATCGGTAGCGAATTTTTTCGCTCCTGCGTTCGTTGTTTAGCTGAAGTACTCCAAGCTCGTTATGCTTTAATTGCTGAATTTTCTCCAGATAGTAAAGATAAAGTACGTACCTTAGCTGTTTGGGGTGGAGAAGATTTTGCGGAAAACTTTGAATACGATATTCCTGGAACCCCCTGTGAAAGAGTTCTGAATGGTGAAACCCTCCGATATCCCCACTCAGTACAAACTTACTGTCCAGACGTTCCCGTTTTACAAGCCTTAAATGCTGAAAGTTATATTGCTACACCTGTATTTGACCAACAGGGAAAAATTATCGGTCACATTGGGGTAGTAGATACAAAACCACTATCTGGAAATAATAATTCTAGAAATAACAATACAGAAGAATTAATATTGAAAATTTTTGCTGCTAGAGCAGGAGCAGAGCTAGAACGCAAAAATGTAGAAACTGCTTTAGCAAAACAAGTTGAGCGCTATGCTTTATTAAATGAAATTACTCAAAAAATCCGTAATAACTTAGACAGTCTGCAAATTTTTCAAACAACAGTAAATCAAGTTGGGAAAATTTTTAACGTTAGTCGCTGTCATATTCATACTTATATTGATTCCCCAGAACCAAAGGTACCTTTAGTTGCTGAGTATCGTTTGGATAATTACTCATCCATGTTGGGAATAGAAATTCCCATTGATGGTAACCCCCACGTGCAAAAAGTTTTGGTGCAAGATACGGCAGTTTATACTGATGATGTTTATCAAGAACCGCTTTTGCAACCAGTTGAAGATATTTGTCGCCAGTTACAACTCAAATCTCTTCTGGTTGTTCGTACCTCTTATCAAGGAAAAGCTAACGGGGTTATTGTTTTACATCAGTGCGATCGCATTCGTCATTGGACAGAAGAAGAAATCAAATTTTTAGAAGCAGTTGCAGCTCAGGTAGGTATAGCTTTAGGTCAAGCTAAACTTTTAGAGCAGGAAAAACAACAATTATCTCTATTACAAGCAGCAAAAAATAAAGCAGAAGCTGCAAACCTTGCTAAAAGCAGATTCTTAGCTAATATGAGCCATGAATTGCGCACACCCCTCAATGCAATTCTTGGTTTTTCCGATTTGATGGGACAGGATCCAAGCCTTAACAATCAACAAAAAGAAGCTTTGGCGATCGTTAACCGTAGTGGCAAACGCCTATTAAAATCAGTAGAAGAAGTATTGGAAATCTCTAAAATTGAAACCCAGGAAACTGTATTGCAGCCAATTCCTTTTGATTTCCATCAATTACTGAAAGATTTATGGGAATCCTTCCAAGCAAAAGCAAAAGTCAAACATTTGTCTCTTCAATTTGACTTAGCCTCTAACTTACCTCAACACATCATCGCCGATGAAACTAAACTTCGCCAAGTTTTAATTCATCTATTAGATAATGCCATCAAATTTACCCATTCTGGAATTGTCAAATTAAAGGTTAGTTGTCAATTTATGACTAGCACCTCACCTTCACAATCAACAGCTAGTAACCAACTAACAGCTAATAGTTGTCAGTTACCTATTAATGGTGCTCGACTAACATCAGAAATATTTCCGATCTCCTCAGGGAACTCTACTCTCAAATCTACTTTATATTCTCCATTTCCCCAATTTCCCCATTATCTACATTTTGAAATTTCCGATACCGGTTTAGGAATTGCAAGGGAAGAAATGGATAAACTATTCCAACCCTTCGTTCAAACCAGTTGTGGTCTGAAAGCAGGAGGAGGTGCAGGTATGGGGCTAGCAATTAGCAAACAATTTGTTCAATTAATGGGGGGAGAATTAGAAGTAAGTAGTACTCCAAATTCTGGTAGTGTTTTTTGCTTTTTTATTGAATTTGATTCCCTCGATAATACTCCGAACAATGAATTTACAGATCAGACAAATAGTCAACTATCAAAGGTTTATAAATCCAAATCTTTGACCAATAACAGTCTGAAAATTATGCCCCCAGAATGGATTGCAGCTCTATATCAAGCAGGAATTGAAGCTGATGCTGACTTAATTTCTCGCTTAATTAGACAAATTCCCCAAGAATATGTAGCCTTGGCTAAAGAGTTAACAAATTTGCTCCAAAACTATGACTTTGATGCAATTCTTGAACTAAGCGGGGGTCATGAAAATGTCTAACTCTCCAATTGCTACCCCCAAAGCGGATATTTTAGTAATTGATGATACTCCAGAAAATTTGGCGCTGCTGTCACAAATCCTTAAAGATAAAGGGTATAAAGTTCGTAGTGTAACCAAGCCCTCCACGGGTTTAAGAGGCGCTCAAGCCGCACCCCCGGATTTAATTTTGCTGGACGTTAAAATGCCAGAAATGGATGGTTATGAAGTCTGTAAACGTCTCAAAGCTGACCAACGTACCCACGATATCCCGGTTATTTTCATTAGTGCATTAGGGGAACTTCTAGATAAAGTTACAGCCTTTGAGGTTGGCGGTGTAGATTATATTACTAAACCATTTCAAGTAGAAGAGGTTTTAGCTCGTTTAGAAACACACCTAACTATTTGTAATCTCCAAAAACAACTCCAGGCTCAAAATAAGCAATTACAGCAAGAAATTGTAGAACGTACCGCCGCAGAAGAAAAATTTGGAGTTATTTTTCGTTATAGTCCCAATCCAATTGCGATCGCAACTCTTACAGAGGGTCGCTTTTTAGATATAAATCCCAGTTTTTTAAAGTTAACCGGTTATTCTCAAACCGAAGTTATTGGTAGAACCATCGCCGAGTTAAATCCTTCCCTTACTCCAGAGATATACGATAGTGCAGTTCAATATTTACTTGAAAATGGTTCTTTACATAATAAAGAATATGAAATTTATACCAAGGAAGGTCAACCCAGAGTAGTCTTGATTTCTACCGAATTAATTGAACTTGCTGGCGTTCAATGTACTTTAAGCATCATCAATGATATTACCGAGCGTAAACGCATGGAAGATGAATTTATCTCCCTCGTTAGTCACGAACTACGCACACCGATGAATTCTATTATTGGCGCATTAGACCTCTTAGGAACCCAAAAATTGGGAACTTTAACTGAACTGGGTCAGCAAACCATTAATATTGCGACCAATAATATGGAACGTTTGATTCGTTTGGTCAATGACATTCTCGATCTAGAGCGAATTAAATCGGGTAAAATAGCCATGCGCTATATTGAATGTCAAGCAGATAAGTTGTTGAATGAGGCAACACAAGCAATGCAAGCAATGGCGGATTCCGCCCAAGTAAATCTTTCCGTGGAGCCTACATCAGTTCAAATTCATGCAGATCCAGATCGGATCTTGCAAACCCTAACAAACCTATTAAGTAATGCAATTAAGTTTTCCGAACCCGGAGAAACTGTTTGGTTGCGTAGCAGTGTGAATTGCGAGTATCTGCAAATTGAAGTTCAGGATCGAGGACGGGGAATTCCCCAAGACAAATTACAACTAATCTTTGAACGTTTCCAACAGGTAGATGCTTCCGACTCTCGCGCTAAAGGAGGTACAGGCTTGGGACTTCCCATTTGTCGTACTATAGTTGAGCAACACAACGGACGTATCTGGGTTGAAAGTTCTCTAGGTGAAGGAAGTACTTTTTATGTTCAGTTACCGCTTAGTAAGGAATTGGGGACTGGGGACTAGCGACTGGGTGATGAAGTTATCAGTTATCAGTCCCCAATCCCTATATGGCTAACGCCACGCTGCGCTAACGCAAATCCCCAATCCCCAACCACCATGACAAAATCTATTTTAGTAGTTGATGATGAAGAAGATGTCCGGGCGCTAATTCAGTTAGGCTTAGAAATGAATGGAGGTTGGAATGTTATTAATGCAACCTCTGGAGCAGAAGCTATTGATGTGGCTGCAAGTCAACAACCTGACGTCATTTTATTGGATCTAATGATGCCGGATCTGGACGGTAAAGCAACGCTACAAAAATTAAAGTCTAGCCCCAAGACCGAAAATATTCCCGTAATTATGATGACTGCTAAGTCTAAATATTCTGTAGAAGAAAGTTTTGCAGGATTGGATGTCGCAGCAATTTTCACTAAACCCCTTCGACTCCTTAATCTTTCACAACAAATTATTGATGCGATCGGAGAATTATGAGTAATGAGTAATGTTACTCCTTCCTCCTTCCATATTGCCTCTAAATAACCCAAAATCGAGAGACTTTGAATTGTGTTGTCTCGCAATTTTGGGTTTAAAAATTAATCATACCGCCATTAAACAGTACACATTTTTTATCTCAGTGCAGAAGACCTTTTAGCCAACAGCAACAGGAGTCTCAGACCTTACTTCTAAAGGAATAGAGCTATGGAGAATATCTTCTCCAGCATTACCTTGGGTCACAAATATTGCTTTGTGAGCAATTAAGTCACATCTCATTTCTTGAGACATTCCTTGATTGTTACCAAATCTTGCATTTTTAACAGAAGCGTAATCCAGATTTGCCCCTGTCATGTTAGCTCCGGTAAAGTCCGCACCTCTAAGATTTGCTCCTCTGAGATCTACTCGACTTAGGTTTGTATCTCTCAGATCCGCATACCTAAGATCCGCACTATTGAGGTTGACATCCGTAAGAGTTGCCCCTCTCAGTTTTGCTTCTTGGAGATTGGTTTTTGCAAAATTTGCACCATTGAGAAAGGCTCCTCTTAGGTCAGAATAATAAAGATACGCGCCAGCAAGATTAGCTTCTATTAGGTTCTCACCACTTAGATCTCGTCCATAAGCCTTAGTATTGACAATTTGCCATACTAGACGCCATTTACTATCGATTTTTGTTGCAAAATTAATTCTGACGCCATTGAAGTTTACACCCCAGAGGTTAGCGTGGATCAAGTTCGCACCGTTTAGGTTCGCGCCACTCAAGTCAGCACCGCTCAGGTCAGCGCTACTAAGGTCTGCACCATTGAGTTCGACTCCACTCAAGTCAGCACCACTCAGTTTCCTACCTTCAGTTGGTCGCTTGAGAATCTCTTTTACTAATTGAAATTTTATTTCTAAATCGCTATTCTTGTTATACGAGATTTTACTTAAAGTACGGTTCATTTTATTACTCCTGACTTTTTTATTTGCTAATCGAACTAGGCGGCAGATGTCAATACAATACAAGTATATAACACTGTTAATATTTTGCAGACATCTAACTATTGGCAACACATAGAATTAGATGCCGAAATAATAGCTTACAATAGAACAACAGTATAACAAGCCTTTCTGATGGTTGCAATGGGTTATTCTAAGTTTTATTGGGTTGCTTTAGTAGTTATTCAGGAAAAATATCCACCAGATGATTTTCTGGATGAGTAAACAACTACGTATACCTTTAATTACTGAGTAAATCAGATACAATCAAACAAAACTAGTTATTATCCAGCTTTGAAATAATCTCACCACTTTACAGTTCAAAGAATTGTGCTTTCCACTCATTATAGTATTGAGCTTGGGTATTTAAGTAGGGGACAAAAATATTTATTTTGTTACAAATGCTAGAGTGAGTACTTTCTATTAGTATATAAGTATTATTACTATGAATAATATTAATATAAGGCTTTTACGCAGTTTTTGTAAGGTTAGACGCAGAGGGTATAGATTAGGTTAGATTTTGCTCCATGCGGTTGGAATAACCGCCTCCCCTAAGCCTTAAGCACTCCTTGTAAGCACTAACGCTAGTTCAATCGCAACAAATATATATTTAGTTTTGTCTAAGTACTTATTAAAGTCTAGCTGAGAAATGTGGTTAAGATACAAAAATTTTCCTAAATATTTCTTTAAATATTCTGGAGTGGTAATTGCAAACCTATTAATTTTTACAAAAACAATATTACTTTTTATGAATTACAATTACATTTAGTTAGGATTCCTGACAAGATTAAATCTAGGAAAAATCTAACTCCTGGAAAAATCTCATTCCTGAAAATTATAGGCTGACAGAGATCTAAGTTTAATTTTGGCTGGACATAACAGTTACAAATTATTGAGTAATAAAACTTATAGTCATAAGCACAAAACTATTTCTTTATCTTTTCTTAATTAATAGTACTGCTTATGACTCTGAGGATATACTTATGAGTAAGTGAAAATTGGCTGAGAGATTTGGGATAATCTGTTTAGTTTCAGTTAATTATTCATTTTCTGCAGAGTCTTAAGAACTTCTTGTGGTTCTAGCCGTTGGGTGTAATCAGCATTAACAAAAGAGAGAACTATTGTACCATCAGGTGCAATAACATAGCTTGCTGCTATGGGTAATTCAAATTTTTTGTCGCCATTATGTGCGGGAAGGTCGATACCAAATGTTTCATAAATTGGGCGTAATTCTTTTGGAAGAGTAAATATTAGACCAAATTGTCTGGCGACTTGATTTCCTACATCGCTTAAGACTTCAAAGGATAACTCATTTTTTTCAACAGTAGATAGAGAGTTATCGGGGGTTTGGGGTGAAATTGCGACTAGAGAAGCCCCTAAAGCCTGAATTTCTGGTAATTTTTTCTGAAAAGCCCGTAGCTCTAAGTTACAATAGGGACACCATTTACCTCGGTAGAAAGAGATTACTACTGGGCCTAATTGAAGTAGTTTTTGTAAATCAACTCTCTTACCTGTTGCGTTGGGTAGGGAAAATTCAGGAATTTTGTCTCCAACTTTTAAAGTACTACCTGCGATCCCTGAACTTGCTAAGTCTTGAGTTGCTTGACTCATAGTAGCTCGGACTTCTTCAGAAACTTTGGTTAAAAATTGATTGCGATAGTTTTGTAGCTCTTCTGTTAAATTCATAAAATACTTCTTGTGTATTCATTTAGATAATCGATTTGTGAAATTATTGAACGAAAATTCCAAAAAAGCTCAAAAAAATTATTGACTCACTTCAGGACACAAAGAGTTATCATTGCCACATCCAACAAGACTGGTTTGTTGGAATAACCTTAGAAATGACGTGCAAACCTTGTAAATTAGAGGTTAAGTATGGACTAATGCACGAATATTTTTATTTTGGCTAGTTTCTTCTTTGTTTTTAGCTCTGAGTAATACTTCACATATAAATTTTCAGTATTTTGTGATTCAGTCGCTAAGTACGCTGATATTTGGAATTAATGTTCAAATATTTATTTAAAGATTTTATCGCAGAATATGGGAGATAGGAGTGATAAGTAAGAAGTAATGAGTAATGAGTTAGGAGTCAGGAGTCAGGCGTGTAATAATCTCACACTTAGTTTTTGATTTTTTAGATCTACTTTACTTAGGAATGTGGATTAAATAAAGTACAAAAGTAAGGTGCTGTTAGCATTGCGTAACACACCATTCCAAATTTCAGAATTACAGGTTATTAAGTTCTCATTCCTTACTTTTATCCAGCGTCGTTTTACAGGACTATGTGACAAGTTTGCTCTTGATTTTGGTTGGTAAATAAAGGTTGATTAAAAGTTATCTTTAAAATTCACCTGTACACTTCTAGATCGAACCAAAACGTTGTCCCTACACCGACTTCACTAACTAAATTCATTTTACTGTGGTGCTTTTCAATGATATTTCTCACAATTGATAGCCCTAAACCAGTACCTTCAAGGGTGTGAACGCGATTTTCCACTCGGAAGAAGCGATCAAAAATGGCTTGTTGGTCTTCTGGTGCAATACCAATACCAGTATCAGAAATTTCGAGCCGAACTTGTGATGCTTCGGTTTGAGAATGAGAACTTGGTCTAACGGGATAAGCGCGGAGAACTACTTTACCACCAGCAGGAGTAAATTTCAGGGAATTACCTACCAAATTAGCTAGCACTTGTAACAATAAATCGTAGTGACCTTTAACTAATGGTAGATGTGCAGCGACATCCTGAATAATTTCTATTCCTTTATCTTTGGCATTAAGTTTATAAGTCCGCAAAGTTTGCTCGATCGCTTGTCCCAATTCAACAGCATCTAAACTATAAGTACGCCCGGATTCTAGTTTCGATAAATCTAATACATCATTAACTAAACGGGTGAGTCTATCAGTTTCGTGGTTAACAGTTTCCAAGAATTCTTGACGTTGTTGCGCTCCTAATTCTTCACCATATTCATGCAATGTCTCAATGAAGGATTTAATGTTAAATAAAGGAGTCCGCAATTCGTGGGATACGTTACTAATAAATTGACTTTTGGCTTCGTTAAGTTCCACTTCACGGGTAATGTCTTGCACAGTAATGGCTATACCTTTAATACTTTCCCGTGGTTGGTTGAGAACCGTGGTGAGAAGAATGCGAATAGTGCGTTTACTCGGTTCATTGAGGGGAATGCGAAATTCAGCACTTTCACATTCTCCCGCAGCCATTTGGTAAAGATGGCGGGTAATTTGGGTTTGGAGCGCTGTGGGAAGGTGGTGCAAAACATTGTTACCAATAACTTCAACGTCATCCCAATTAAAAATATGCTTTGCTGTGGGATTGACCAAAACCACTTGCATGTCATTGTCAATTAATACTGCACCATCAGCAATTGTAGAAACTAAGGTTTCCAATTTAGCTTTTTCGGCGGTAAGTTCTTCAATATTTTGCTCTTCATAACTTTCCAAACGCTCAGCCATTTCATTAAAACTGGAAATTAATTCTCCCAGTTCCCCCCCATGGGGTAGATCGATACGCTGTTTAAAATATCCTGCTGCAATTTGCCTTACACCTACAAGTAATTCCTTAATCGGCTTCGTTATGGTTAAGGCATTCATTACCCCCGCTAAAATTACCATCACCCAAATAGTGATAAATACGGCAATGGTGACATCCCGAGTAAAATTAGTAGAAATAACTGCCGTAGGATTAGGATTAATCCCAACTGCTAAAACGCCCAAATATTTACCATCGGCGCGGAGGGGAATAAACACATCAGTAACTTCTCCATCCGGTGACTGATGTTGGCGTACAAATGGTTTGCGCGTATTAGATGCATAATCTTCAGGTAGCTGGATTCTGCGCTGGATGGTAAGGGAATTTTCCACCTCTGGTTCCCAAAACGGAATACCAAAATAAATTTTCCCAGCTTCATCTGCATAAAGCATGTAGCGAATACTAGACGTACTACTGTAGAAACGCTGAGAAAATTTTGCTACCTCTGTAAGATTAGTATCGGCTATAAAAGGTTCGACATTAGCTGCCAGTAATAATGCTAAATCGCGACCGAAACGAGTATCATTGAGCCGTGCATCCTGTTGGATTGTATTAACAGCCCAAAAGGTTAAACCGCTCATGACCAATGACACAATTAAAGTTGCGGCAGCTAATAATTTTGTCTGGAGGGTGAATTCCGACCACCAATTGGTAATCGCTTCTCGGATTGTCTTAAAAATATAAAGCATTTCAAGTGAGCTGTTAGCAGTTTTTGCGATCAACCCCAACAACTTAAAAATTAACAGTTATTATCGCAAATCGGAAATCGGTTGTGCAGTCAATTGTCATGGTTAATTATTTTTTTTGGCAAATATTTTTGACATTTTTTCCGTTGAATCCCTTGTAATAGGTGTATCCTTATTTTCCAAACATCCCTCTCCACAGACCAACTTGGGAAGTTCTAATTTACACGATTATTGATAAATATCTCTGTAAAGCCCAATTAATCTTTTTTTTTAACCGGTGGAACAAATAACCAAGATGTCTGATAATAACGCCAGTGGAGTAACATCTTCATCATTAGCCGCTCTTTTTTTGAGAACTGGCTGATGTAAAAGAAGGTATAGCCGTACGTGTTGCAACAAGTGTGAGGAAAAATGAATAAAAGAAAAATATTTTTTAAATTACTTTTGGCTAGTCCCCTGGCTTTTGGGGCGTTGTCTGTTGGTGGAAAGGCTGCTCTTGCTGAAACTGATGCAATGGCTTCCCCTACTCCACAGAAGAAAATGGCGCAGGTAACCTCAGTTTCTCAATTATCTGACGTACAAACAACTAGTTGGGCATTTCAAGCATTACAATCTTTAGTAGAACGCTACGGCTGTATTGCCGGATATCCTAACGGCACCTATCGTGGAAATCGAGCATTGACCCGCTATGAGTTTGCAGCTGGTTTAAATGCTTGTTTGGATAGAGTTAATGAATTAATTGCCACTGCAACATCAGACTTAGTAACTAGGGACGATCTAGCAACCTTACAAAAACTGCAGGAGGAATTTTCTGCGGAATTAGCGACCCTACGCGGTCGTACAGATGCTTTAGAGGCTAGAACTGCAGAATTAGAAGCAAATCAATTTTCTACTACCACCAAACTAGAAGGGGAAGTTGTTGCTGGATTAACCAGCGTGTTAGCTAGCGATCAGGTTAACGGTGAAGATGTTGAAGATACTAATGCAGCCCTCGGAGCGAGAGTTCGCTTAGATTTAGTTACCAGTTTTACCGGGAAAGATTCTTTAGTTACCAGATTGGAAGCAAATAACGCTGTCAATCCTGAGATTGGTACTCTTGAAGGGGGTTTATCATTTGCGACTGAAGACGACCCTAGTGCAGATGTAGAAATAGGTACATTGTTTTACGAATTTCCTCTTGGGAAGAGCACAGATGTATATGCCTTTGCTACTGGGGCTGAGCCTGATGAATTCGTTGATACAATAAATATTTTGGATGGTGATGGTGGAAGTGGTTCCATCTCAGCATTTGGTACTCGTAACCCTATCTATTATCAAGTAGAAGAGGGTGCTGGTTTAGCAGTTAAGCACGAGTTTGGTGAAAACTTAGAAGTAAGTTTGGGATACATCGGAACCACAGCTAGCGATCCTGGTGAAGATGGTGGTTTATTTAATGGGGATTATGGTGCGATCGCACAACTTACCTTTAAACCAAGCGATCGTTTCAAGGTTGGTTTAACTTATGTGAATGCTTACAATCAGTTTTTAACTACTGGTAGTAATGCAGCTAACTTCCGTCGTGAACTAGGTGGGGGTGCTTTTCAGACTATAGATACACCAGTATCTAGTAATTCTTACGGTCTCCAAACATCTTTCGAGGTAAGTAAAAATGTTGTTTTAGGTGGTTGGGTTGGTTATACCAATGCTCGCAACCTCTCTACTTCTGTAGCTTTCCCCGATCGCGGTAGCCTCGATATTTGGAACTGGGCTGTTACAGCAGGCTTCCCAGACTTGGGTAAAAAAGGCAACCTAGGCGGTATCGTTGTTGGTATGGAGCCAAAAGTTACTGATTCTAGTATCGAAGGTTTAGATGAAAATAATGATACTTCACTTCACTTAGAGGCGTTTTATCAGTATCGGCTTAACGATAACATCAGCATTACTCCTGGTGTTATTTGGTTAACTGCTCCCGATCACGATAGCGATAACGACGATATTGTGATTGGAACCCTGAGAACTACTTTGAGTTTTTAGGCGATTGGCGACTGGCGATAGGCGATTAGTTTTGATAGCTTAGTTGTTTCGCTAAACCCTGTAGAGACGTTGCATGCAACGTCTCTACAAAATCCGATGATCTTGTTATCAATCGACCACTGGTAATACCAGTTTGGAAAAATAATAAGACAAATAAATTTTTGTAGAGAGGCGACAGACCCTGCGGCGTCGGCGTTAGCCTCTGTCGCCTCTCTACAGAGTAATCTGTTGCAATAATTTATTGAATTGGTATAAGCAGTTGTCTAAGGCTCTGCCTCTTAGATACACTGGAAGCGGAGCCTCGGATACTGTATTCCTTGCCAAAGACAAGGAACAAGTCAATTAGGGTTTGGAATTAAATATTTGATCCAGATCCCCCCTAACCCCCTTGAAAAGGGGGGAACTAGATTGAGGTACCTAACCAGTTTTATAAACCCAATCCCAAATCGCCAATCCCTAATCCCTAGTCGCTAATTCCTATATGACACTATCGTGTCACGCTACCGCTAACGCCAATCCCCTATCCCCCATAAGCACAAGAAATTGCGAGTTCGGCGTGTTGCAAAAGTGTGTTGCGATCAAGAATATTGGGTGTATATTGGAGTGCGATCGCTAGCAATTTATCAATTCTGGTTTTCGCTGCTGCAATTACAGATTCGTTTAAGCTACCATTTTCCAGAGAAGTAACAAAATCTTCAGCAACATCATAGATTTTTTCGGGGGATGATGCAGGAAGATTTCCTGATATTATTAATAAGTCACAACCTGCGTTAAATGTTTGCGCTACTGTACCGCTGTTTTTATACATACCTGAGACTGCGTTCATATCTAGGTCGTCAGATACAATAACCCCTCCAAAGCCGAGTTCTTCTCGAAGTATTTTACGCAAAATATTTTGAGATAAGGTTGCAGGTACGTCCTTATCTATTTGGGGGAAGAGAA
This sequence comes from Mastigocoleus sp. MO_188.B34, assembly GCF_030065675.1. Lineage (GTDB taxonomy): Bacteria > Cyanobacteriota > Cyanobacteriia > Cyanobacteriales > Nostocaceae > Mastigocoleus. The sequence goes on from NZ_JASJDK010000016.1 coordinate 123,134, forward strand.
TATGAGCGGTCATGATGGTGGGAATTCCTGCTTCAATTAAAGCTTGAAAAGGAATTAGTTCTCGGTTTCTCAGTTGTTCTAAACTCAGATTGAGTACTGGTAGCTCTAAATGCGAATCGGTGCTGGTGTCTCCATGTCCGGGAAAATGCTTTGCACAAGCGATGATTCCTGATTCTTTCAGTCCAATAAAATATTCGCGGGCGGATTTTGCGGCTGTTTCGGGTGTAGTATTAAAGGCGCGGGGTCCAATGATTGGGTTATTGGGATTGGAAAAGATATCTGCAACGGGAGCCCAAGATAGGTTTATACCTAAAGATTTTAGTTCGAGTGCTGTTGCTTTGGCGATTTTTGTTGCTGCTTTACTTTGCAAAAAGGCATAGGGAAATCGAGTAATTGGTGAAGGTGTACGAACTACCCTTCCTCCTTCATGATCGATGGTCATTAACATCGATTCCCGTTCGGTATATTCCCGGATTTGTTCTGTTAGTTGTTTGAAAGTTTCTAACCAGTCTTCATAATGGGTGTCTTGGCGAAAGTTTTTAGCGAAGAAGATAATTCCTACGGGTTTTAATTTGCTCAGGATGCGTTTATCTTGATCGTTTAATACTGTCCCGGAAACACCGACGATGATGTTGTTTCCGAAGCTGTGAAATTTCTCTGACGAACTCATAATAATTTATCCATAACACTATGTCATTAGGTTAGGACATGGATGAGCGCTAAAACCTATGGGTAGTAAAATTTTGACTTAATCTTACGAGAAAGTTTACGCCAATGATTTACTTGTAGAGCTACTTATAGATAATTTGTTAGAAGCGTTTTGAAATTTAGTTGCTGTTTTTTCTCAAGCAAACAATTACACATTAAATCAATTTAGCTAACACCTTTTAGAGAAGATCCATTCCTCCGTTGGGGTAAGTTAGATAGGAGTTAGTGAATTTTGGTGATGTTTACAACCAAGTCAACAATCCCGACCAAAGCTCATTCAACTACAAACCACTGCTATCTTCCCGATGTTGTGTTCCTTCCCAGATGCACGAAGATCCTTAAGCTTTCCCCAGTACCGCTAAACTGATGAATGTGAATTCATCAAACTAAAGTAGTAACTGAAGAAATGGCAAAGGCAGATAAAATAAACTTCACTACTCCCAGCGGTTTTCCAGAGTTTTTACCTGGGGAAAAGCGCCTGGAGGTATATTTACTTGATACCATCCGTCGGGTATTTGAAAGCTATGGTTTTACCCCCATTGAAACTCCAGCAGTAGAACGCTTAGAAGTTTTGCAAGCCAAGGGCAATCAAGGTGATAACATCATTTATGGTATCGATCCAATTTTACCTCCCAATCGACAAGCAGAAAAAGACAAAGCTGGTGAAAGCGGTTCGGAAGCGAGAGCTTTAAAATTCGATCAAACCGTTCCCTTAGCAGCTTATATTGCTCGAAACCTGAATAATTTAACTTTTCCCTTTGCTCGCTACCAAATGGATCCAGTATTTCGGGGAGAAAGAGCAAAAGATGGGCGTTTTCGTCAATTCCGTCAGTGCGACATCGATGTAATTGCTCGTCGCGAACTCAGTTTGCTATATGATGCTCAAATGCCAGCAATCATTTCTGAGATATTCACAGCAATTAAGATTGGCGATTTTGTAATTCGGATCAACAACCGTAAAATTCTCACCGGTTTCTTTCAATCAGTCGGTGTAGCGGAAGATAAGATTAGATCCTGCGTCAATATTATCGATAATTTGGAAAAAATCGGCGAAACAAAAGTTAAGCAAGAATTAGACAAAATTGGAATTTCCGCCGCACAAACGGAACAGATTATTGATTTTATTAAAATTGATGGTACGGTTGATGAAATTTTAAATAAACTTAAAAATTTAACCGAAAAAATGCCAGAAGCCGAGGAATTTAAGTTAGGAGTAACTGAATTAGCTACGGTAATTTCTGGAGTCAGAAATTTGGGAGTATCAGAAAATAATTTTTGTATTGATTTATCTATTGCTCGCGGTCTTAATTATTATACCGGTACGGTTTATGAAACTACATTAATTGGACATGAAGCCCTAGGTAGCATCTGTTCTGGGGGTCGATATGAAGAATTAGTAGGGATGTTTTTAGGTGAAAAAATGCCCGGTGTGGGTATATCAATTGGTTTAACTCGCTTAATTAGTCGTTTACTTAAAGCCGGAATTCTTGATACCTTACCTACTACTCCCGCTCAAGTGATGGTGGTAAACATGCAAAAAGAATTAATGCCTACTTATTTACAAGTTTCCCAACAACTTCGTCAAGCAGGAATTAACGTTATTACTAGTTTCGACCAACGTTCATTGGGTAAACAATTTCAACTTGCAGAAAAACAAGGTATTTCATTATGTGTAATCATTGGTTCTGAAGAAGCAAAAACCAACAAAGCTGCACTCAAAGACTTAAGGAATCGCGATCAAATCGAAGTCACCCAGGAAGAATTAGCCGTGCAAATTCAAAAAAGGCTTAGTTAGCGATTATTTTCGACAAAATAACCTGTAGAGACGTTGCATGCAACGTCTCTACAACAAATTCATGTCGCGTCTCTACAAATATCTTAATTACATATTAGATTTCTTAAAATAAATGGCGATCGCTAATATTACACTGCTTTTTTGCTCCCCGCTCCCCGTTCCCTCTTTACGACTGCGATCGCAATAAAAATCTTCGATTCAAGCTTTGTATGGGTCTTGCATTCATCGGAAATAACTCAGCAAAGGTTTGCACCTGTAGATTAGATACCTCAACTGGTTTTTGTAAAACAATCCAATGAACGTTTTCCGAACAGGGAGGAGTAGTTAGAGAACCATGATAACGATAAGAACTTAGGTCAGTTGGTAATAAGTTAGTAGCATTAATGGTTACATCTGAACTTACTTCTTTACCTTTTTGTGTATTTGGTATTGCTTTCCAAACACTCTCTAGAGTTTTATTTTCCTCACCTTGTTTGAGAAGTACACCCAATACAGCAAAAGCTCCCTTATGATTTTGGTGGACTAGATGTAACTCCATCGGAAAACTTTCATTATCAATCTTGTGTTCGCTGGGATGATGGAAATGGAATTGCACTAACTCATAAGATTCCCCATCTATGCTCAAAAAACTTCCTGGTTCGTAATTCACTTGAATGGTATGACCATTATTGATAACTTTCAGGGGAGAATTTCCATAGTTAACTTCTAACTCAGGAAGATCCGCTCCAATTGCAGATGAATCTATATTAATTGGTGACTGACTTCTTCCCGATTTACAACTGGAAAATTCAGGTGATAACTTAGCCCAATTACCTGGTCCCTCTTCACCGATATAACCCCAATGAACTTTACTAGTTTTATTTGAGGCTAAAACTGAAGCTCGGAAACTCAAACCTGCTGTGGTAGCTGCGAATCCAATCCCAGACAAGGTCAAATTTTTTAATAATTTTCTTCTGTGCATATGTCTTCTCTTTTACAACAAAAATCTAAAATCAATAATATTTGATGTATATATGTAAAATTTAGTCTTTACTGCTTCAGTATTGACACGCGAATATTTATATGTGCAGTACTAATAAATTAATTATCTATTGACAGATAAATACTGAGATTTTATGTGAAAATATAATCCTTTTCACTTCCAATTAATCTATTTAATATTTACTGCTATTAATTTTATTTTTTGGGATTATCTATAATTCATTTGCACTGAGCATCGTACTCCAAAAAAAATTAAATATAATCGCCACAGATTTGTAGTTAATTAAGATAGAGATAACTTATGAGATTCATTGTCTAACCTAAACTAATCATCATTAAATTAGATAATTAAATTCCTAAAATTTAGGTATTTTATATGTAAATAAAAAATAAAATCCATAAAAAATATAAAAAAATCCCTCCAGAAAAAACAAATAAAATTTAAATACTGTTTATTAATTATTTAATTCCATATCTAATTTATCTCTATACTAACCACCAATAAAACCGCATAAATCAAGCTGTAGTAACTTGTGAATAATACTTTCTTGCCAATAAAAACTAAGAAAGTAAGTATTCACAACTATTTTCTATCAATCCTCAAACTTATTTGGGAAACACTAATTGCCGATCAAAAAATAGTCAAATTCAGCAAATATTTATTTTTTTGAAGGATTATTAATAAGATTATATACATTTGCAACAGATACAATCATCCCCAGGAAAGAGATTTTTGCAAATGTTTTTTAAAGCTTTGACACCACCCATTACACAAACTTAATATATCCAAACATAGTTTTCCTTGTATAATTTTTCTGTATTCATACCTATGAAGAAGTTACTATCTATTGTACTTTTGGTACTTCCTTTATTGTTTTTTACCTACGGTTGTGACAAAAGCGAAGCAATAGTTACTCCAAGTGTTAGCGATAACTCAAAGACAGAAATTACCTCTGTAATTGAAACTGAAAAAACTACAGAAGAAGCTCAAGAAGCTACAGAGAAGAAAATAAAAACAGCAGTCAAAGAAGTTACAGAAGTGGCTATGTCTCCAGAACATAATGGAGCAGAAATTTTCAAAGCAAATTGTGCTGCTTGTCACGCTGGTGGAGTAAATCGTATTATGGCGAATAAGTCTTTGACGAAAGACGACCTCGTAAAATATGATATGTATTCTCAAGAGGCAATTATTTACCAAGTGACCAATGGTAAAAATGCTATGCCACCTTTTAAAGGACGTCTATCTCCTGAAGAAATCCAGACAGTTGCAGATTACGTATTGCAGCAAGCCGATAATGGTTGGTCGTGAACCTAATTAGCTAGCGCTATTTTAGAATAAATAAATTCAAAATTTATGCTTGCCTAAAAAACAAACTTTCAGTTTGAGAGGTAAAAGATATCTCCGCAAAAGAATGTAGAGATGTTACATGCAACGTCTCCACAAGGCAATAAGATTCAGATAAGACTAAATTTCTTCGTAGAGACGCGACAGAGGCTAACGCCGACGCCGCAGGCTCTGTCGCGTCTCTACAGGGTTCTTGTTTTAAAAAAAATTCTTAACTGAACTGTATTGCTCTATAAAGATGTCAGGCTATACATAATTTTAATTGTCCACAGGGGTCTAAGATATGTATTACGTGTCCATAAAAGTATCACTAAGCTTATGGAAGAAGTAATATATCAAAAACTATATATTTGTAAATATTTAAGCGATAGCTGTAACAATAGTATTAGAAACAATATACACAATTTTTTTGCAGGTGTGGTGCTAAAAGGTTAACTAAGCCCGATTGTTAGTTACTCAATTTATAAACATGAATTGTATTTATCGCATCTTCATTTGCCTGAGTATAGTATTTTCGGTATTATTCCTACCTATTCTGACTGAAGCTTGGGCAATAAACGATATCAGCGTAAATGCACGAGCAGTTCTAGAATCAGGTGTTAATCAAATACAAAAAGGTAAATATACAGAAGCGATAGAAAGTTTAACCCAAGCAATTGAGATCGATCCTGATTTAGGTCAGGCTTATTATCATCGTTGTTCGGCTTATCTCCAAACTTCAGATTATCAGCAAGCATTAGCTGATTGTAATCTAGCCCTTGAGCAAAACAACAGCAATTTTGAAGCTTATCTGAATCGAGGCTTAGTTTATTACCGTTTGGGATTGCTAGAAGCTGCAATTACGGATTTTAACCATTTACTTAATCTTCATCCCCAAGATTATCGGCTTTACTACAACCGAGCGTTAGCCCGTTTTGACCAAAAGAAGTACGAGCAATCGATCACAGACTATAATAATGCACTTCAATTAATGCCCCAAACTGATACTCGTAAGTTAGCAGAAGTTTATAACAACCGAGGTGTAGCATACCTCAAACAAGAAAGTTTGGGAAATGCGATTTCTGATTTTTCCCATGCAATTGCGTTAGACCAAAGCGATGCTAGTTTTTACTGCAATCGGGCTTCTGTATGGCGCAAACAAAAACAATATCAAAATGCGATCGCAGATTTTAGTAAGTCCATAGAAATTAATCCCAAACAAGGTGCAGCTTATCTCGGACGTGGTTTTACCCTTTACCAAGTAGATAAGCAAGATAGCGGACGGGATGACTTATTTCAAGCTGCAGCTTACTTTTATACTCAGGGAGACACAAATAAATCTCATCAAATTCTTTACTTTATTGAGATTTTACATGACCGCGAACAGTTGAGCGATGCTTTGGAAACTTAGCGCTATGCGCAAGTCAAAAGTTAAAAGTTAAAAGTAAAAAGTTAAAACAGACCACTGAATTCTTTCTTACTCCTGACTCCTGAATTCTTAGGAGACGTAGCAGAGCCTTTGGCGTCGGCGTAGCCTCTGCTACGTCTCTACGACTCCTGACTTCTGCGATAAAACCTTCATCCAATTGCAGTAAATATTTCCTTTGCAACCCGCATTAGGGTAAATAGTATTTTTCTAATCGATTAACTATCCCCCTCCAAGGGATGAGGATTATATGAATCCAGTTATTAAGTTATTATCAGACCGCAAATAGGTTAGCTTAGTTTCTTTTTTGTGGGTAACAAATTTTTGATTTTGTTACATCAAATAGAAGCTGTAAATATTACCTAGCGATTACTAAAAGAGGCAGAACACTATGGCATACGCACTACCAGATTTACCCTATGATTACACAGCTTTAGAGCCTTATATTTCCAGAAAGACTCTTGAGTTCCATCATGATAAACACCATGCAGCCTATGTTAAAAAATTTAATGATGCTGTTAAAGGAACGGAACTCGATAGTAAATCTATTGAAGAAGTCATCAAAGCAGTTGCAAATGATGCGAACAAAGTTGGCATTTTTAATAATGCAGCCCAAGCTTGGAATCATAGCTTCTACTGGAACTGCATGAAACCCAATGCTGGTGGAACTCCTACAGGAGAACTAGCAAAAAAAATTGATGCTGATTTTGGTAGCTTTGAGAAATTTGTTGAAGCTTTCAAAAATGCTGGTGCAACTCAATTTGGTAGTGGATGGGCTTGGTTAGTACTTGATAGCGGAACTTTGAAAGTCAGCAAAACTTTAAATGCAGATAATCCTCTCACTAGCAATCAAATTCCACTACTAACTATGGATGTTTGGGAACATGCTTACTATTTAGATTACCAAAACAAACGTCCGGAATATATTGATACTTTTCTCAGTAAACTTGTTAACTGGGATTTTGTCGCAGAAAATCTGACTGCTGCTTAGCACTGATTTTTCATATTTATTCCCACCCATTTTAAATATTGGTAAAAGGATAGTGCAATCGGAATTTATACCTGATTGAAGGAGAAAGGGAAGGTTGATGGCGTACGAATAAAGTCACACTATCATGAGTTACAAGTACAGGCGCAACAAGATTTTTCTTGCTCTCAAATTCTCTTTATTTATGAGGGCTGACGTAAGTTTTTGGCATTACAGCTAACTTAATTTCTATCCTTTTACCTTTTATTTAGATTGATAAATTATGTTTACACAAATATTAAATCTCACTTCAAAAGGCTGCTAATTAGAGCTGCTAAAGATTTTCTTGTATTACTCTAATAATTAAGCAAGGGTAAAACCAATAATCATGATAAGTCCCGATTATCCCCATATTGTTCTTTCCTTTATCTATCGCGGAGTTAGGATTGAAGTGGATCGAGGTGAGTTGGATGGAAAATCTACTTATGCGGTTTGGGTAGATTATGACACCGGTTGTGCCATGGCTGTACCTTACGCCCATTCTAAGATAGAAGCTATAAGAAAGGCTAAAAAGTGGGTCGATAAAAGATTTGGTTTTTAAGAAGAAGGGAACAGGAAACAGATTCAAAAAATTGATGTGCAGCAGTGTTTTTTAAGATTAGTATATCTTGAGATTAGTATAAGTTATTAGAGTTTAAAAAATTTTGATACAAATATTTGATACAAAGATAAGAGCAACACCTCAAACAAGAATAATTTATTACTTCCCGC
>NZ_JASJDK010000017.1 GCF_030065675.1 Mastigocoleus sp. MO_188.B34
GTTTACTACCACAGATGCGCGGATTAAACTTAAACGACTTTATCCCTCAATTATTTCTTGACAGACTAATAGTCAACTTAAGCAGTATTGAAGAAACCAAGATGAAATTTCCAGATGGACCACGATCACCAGAGTTGATCCAGACAATCGAGTTAATTACTAACTCTCTAAATTATTTGGAGCGGTGTACTCAAAGTTATGGTGATATTTTCACCATCCGATTTCTGCGCTATCCTCCATCTGTGATTGTTAGCAATCCCCAAGCTATCAAAGAAATTTTCACCGCCGATCCTAAAACATTTAATTTGGAACAAGGTAATAATATTTTACCTCCAGCGTTACTAGGAGCAAATTCAGTTATTTTTATGGATGGCGATCATCACGAGGAGCGAAGACGGTTATTATCTCCTCCGTTTCATGGGGAACGAATGCGGGTTTATAGTCAACTCATTTTTGAGATTACTCAGCAAATCGTTAGCCAATGGACAATCGGTAAACCATTCCAGGTACGGTCTGCGATGCAACAAATTTCGATGCAGACAATCTTGCGTGCTGTCTTTGGCTTAAATGAGGGAGTCCGTCTGCAACAACTCGAAAAACTACTAAGTTCAATGATGAATATATTTAGTTCTCCTTGGCGATCTAGCTTTCTGTTTATCGAAGCATTACAGCGAGATTTGGGACCCTGGAGTTTGTGGGGAAATTTTCTGCGAATCCGCAAACAAGCTGATAAAATCATTTATGAAGAAATTCGCAAGCGACGAAATAATCCGAATTTGTCTGGCGAAGATGTTCTTAGTTTGTTGATTGCTGCTCGTGATTCACAGGGTCAATCAATGACCCCTGTAGAATTACGGGATGAGTTAATGACCTTATTAGTCGCAGGTCACGATAATGTCGCCTCAAGTTTAACCTGGGCTTTATACTGGATTCATCTTCTACCGAAAGTCCACGATAAGTTACTCACAGAAATAGAAGCTCTCGGTTCTCATCCCGACCCTTTAGAAGTTACTCAACTTCCCTATTTAGAAGCAGTTTGTCAAGAAACTTTACGAATATGTCCACCTGTTTTGTTTACTTTTCCCAGAATTTTGCAAAAACCGTTTAAGATCATGGACTATGATTTGGAACCAGGAACGTTAATTTCACCTTGTATTTACTTAACTCATCAACGCAAAGACTTATATCCTGAACCTGAATCTTTTAAACCTGAACGTTTTTTAGCAAAGAAATTTTCTCTTTTTGAGTTTTTTCCTTTTGGTGGTGGTAATCGTCGCTGTCTTGGCGTTGCTTTTGCACAATTTGAAATGAAGTTGATTCTGGCAAAAATTTTATCTTGTTTGCAACTCACTTCAACAAATCTCGATTCAATTAAGCCTCAACTTCGAGGCAGTACTCTTGCTCCCTCAGAAGATTTTTACTTAACTCCTATCTTAAAATAATGAGCCTAAAAATTATTCTAACTTGGTTGTTTATTATCTTTTTAGCTTTTTTTTCAATTTTTCAGACTCAACCACCTGTGGTACAACCATTAAATGCTCCTCTCACCGAATTTTCTGCAAGTCGGGCGATGAAGCACTTGGAAGTGATTGCCGTAAAACCTCATCCTATTGGTTCAGCAGAAAATCAAAAAGTTCGAGACTATCTTGTCCAAGAGTTAAGTCATTTAGGACTTAACCCTCAAGTTCAAACAACTACTGCTGTTAACTCAATGTGGGAAGAGACTATTTTCGCAGGAACTGTGAATAATATTATTGCCAAGTTAGAAGGAATAGAAAATACCGAAAATGCTATATTACTGGTTGCTCATTATGATTCTGAGCCAAACAGTCCTGGGGCTAGTGATGACGGTGCAGCAGTAGCAGCTATATTAGAAACAATGAGAGCTTTGAAAGCAAGTTCGCCTCTCAAAAATGATATAATTGTTCTCCTTACAGATGGTGAAGAAGTTGGACTATTAGGAGCAAAAGCTTTCGTCAAGGGACACCCTTGGGCTAAACATATCAAACTAGCAGTAAATTTTGAAGCTCGTGGCACTAGCGGAGCTAGTTTCATGTTTGAAACTAGTCAAAATAATGATTGGTCAATTCAAGAATTTGCCAGATTAACTACTCATCCCTTTATTAATTCTTTCGTTTCGAGTTTAGTAAATCTCTTACCTAACGAGACCGATATGACCATCTTCAAAAAGGCAGGATTAGCTGCCTTGAACTTTGCTTATATCAATGATACTTTTTATTATCATAGTGCACTAGATAATCTCGATAATCTCGATCCACATAGTCTTCAGCATCATGGTAATTATGCTTTAGCGATCGCGCGTCATTTCGGAAACCTAAATTTAGAAACTCAGCCAAAAATTAATACTACTTACTTTGATATTTTTGGTTTAACTTTGATTCATTACTCTGAAGCTTGGGTTATTCCTTTAGCAATTTTAGTCACGTTCTTGTTTATTATAGTTATAATCTTAGGTTTTAGACAAAGACAGTTAACCTTTTCTGGTATTACTTGGGGCTTTTTAACTTGGTTATTCAGCTTTATCTGTGCTGAAATTGCGATCGTCTTCACTTGGTGGGGAATATGTAAAGTCAGTAATGCTTATAACTGGACATCTTTCTACAGCTACAGTTTTAATTATTATCTAAATACCTACAACAGCAATTGTTATATTATTATTTTTGTTGCTCTTACTGTTGCTATCAGTTCAAGTATTTATAATTGGATATGTCAAAAAATTAGTGGAAATGATTTAGCAATAGGGGCAATGTTTTGGTGGCTAATTTTAATGATATTGAGTACCTGGTATTTACCAGGTACAAGTTATTTGTTTACCTTACCTTTATTATTTAGACTTATTAATTTTATTTTCACTTTTAATTTTCAACAAAAAAAACTCATTTCATGGCAGTATCTAATAATACTTTATATATGTACTATTCCAGCAATCATACTCTTAATTCCTACAATATATATTGCATTTATTGCTTTGACTATTAATTTTGCTGCGCCAGTTATAATTTTATTAATGCTTTTATTAGGATTATTAATTCCCCATTTTTATTGTTTCAATATACAAAAAAAGTGGATTTTACCAACAGCTTCATTTGTTGTTAGTCTAATTCTCATTACTGTCGGGCTTTTTCAAGCAGATTTTAATGCAGATCATCCTTTGGTAAATAGTATATTTTATGAATTAAATGCTGATACAAAACAAGCAGCTTGGTTAAGTTTTAATGAACCTACAGACAAGTGGACATCTCAGTTTTTCGCCAAAGAAATTAAACGAAATAATATAATTAAAGAATTTGATGCAGATCAGTATTTCCCCATAAATTTAGAATATTTACCTCCTAATGAAAGATATCTTTTTAAAGCTTCTGCTCCTCTTGTATCTTTCAATCCTCCAACTGTTGAGGTAATTAACGAGCGAGTAAATAATGAAACGAAAACTTTGGATTTTCATATTAATTCACCTCAGAAGGCTAGAGTTATGAATATCGATATAACTTCTGAGGCAAAATTTTTAGTTCCTCAAATTAATGAACAAATAATTGCTAATACTAATTTTGTAATTCCTAACAATGTGAGAAATAAATGGAGATTACACTATGAAGGTTTTCCTAATGAGGGAATTAACTTAAGCATAGTAATTAATTTAGATCAACCTATCTCTATTAAGCTAATAGAAGAAATGGATGGACTTCCAGAAATTTTAGATAATTCTCTACAACCAAGAACTAATGCAATGATGCGAATGCCTTTTGCAATTAGCGATTCGACTTTGTTAAGTAAATCTTTTCAATTTAAATAGTCACATTTTATTTTGGGATAAACCTTCTGTAATTTTTCCTTGAGGTGCTCAGGGTAATAACCATGGTCTAACAGGATAGTGATTTTGGGAATATTGACAGGTTTTGATTTGAAATAATCAATGTTTTTAGTTAACATTTCAGTCAAACCCAGATCGTCAGATATATCCCTCTTCTGTCACTTTCCGGATAAATTAGACATAAATGTTCGTATTCTTATCCAGATAAATAAAAGAATTTGGACTGATTGATTGCTGCAATCAAATCGTTAAATCCCATGAATAAATTGCTAGATAGAAAAACCTCTAACCATAATCAGTTTTATTACCTTTCTTTCTATCCCCTGTCTCATCTATGATTAAAGTTATTTTCTCTCCTTTCAAAGCATTTTTGATTCTCTTTAGTCTTCGTTTCTTTAATTCATATACTGACCAAGGAGAATTAGCTATAAAATGATGAAGTGACTGTGGCGAGTTTAAACCTACTACCTTCGCTATTTCTGGTAACGATTTTCTTGGTATTTGGGAAACTATTCCTAAATGTAAATACTTAAAACATTCATAGTTTCTTACTTCCTTAAATAAGTCCTTATACTCGGAGCAATATTCATCTATGATTGAGACTGTCGGCTGAGGGTCTCTGGGCAAATGTTTTAGTATCTGTAGTTCTACATCCATTACTGCGAGCCACTTACAGAGTTAATATTTTTATTTCTTCAATTATTATCATCGGAAAGTGACAGAAGAGGGATATGTACGAGCCACCACTAGTTATATGTCACAACTTTTTGGAATTAGATGCTATTGGCGTTGGTCATTACACGTGTCATGGACCTACTTATTTTCCTCATCACAGCAATTCCAAATTAATGATTGGTATGCCTTTAAAAAGTTCATCTTTACGCGTTAAATGGCGAACAGCTAAGGGGAAACAAAAGCATCAGTTCGTTAAAGAGGGTAGTGTTTTCATTGTTCCACCCAATCTCATCTATGAAGCTTGGTTAGAAAGTCAAATGGAAATGATGATTATTAAAATCACACCAAATTTAATTGAACAAATTGCACGGGAATCTCAAGGGTATTCAGTTGAAATTGGGGTTAAATGGTCAGCATCCGATCCTTTAATCCGACAACTAGCTTTATCATTATTGACAGAGTTCCAATATGGTCTACCTGGAAATTTGTATGTGGAGTCGGTGGGGAATATATTAGCTACTCATTTGTTTAGACGATATGGAATTGAGAATAAAGCATTTAAGTGCAAGCAGATAAATAAACTTTCTCAGAAAAAACTACGACAAGCAATCGAATATCTTAATGATAATTTATCCCAAGATATTACACTTGCTGATCTTGCTACGTTAGTTGAGATGAATCAATATCAATTTGCCCGTGCTTTTAAAGACTCAATAGGTGTTTCTCCATACAGATATTTATTAACCTGCAGAATTGACAAAGCCAAAAAATTGTTAGCTCAAAACCAACTATCGATCGCACAAATCAGTTACTATATTGGTTTTTCAAGTCAAAGTCATTTCACTTCTACTTTTCGACGCTTTACAGGGACAACACCTGGTTTTTATAAAACCCATTTGGGGTCGGGTTATGTTGCAAAAAAGGAGCAAAGCCATTAATTGATAATTTTGAGCAAGAACAGTTATGGCAAGCTCTGCAGGTAAAGGCTCCACCCGCATTTCTCACAAACTGATTTGAGAAGCTGATTTGAAAGTTGAAAACTTGGGTTTTTAAAATAAGAAAAAATTTGAACAGTAAACTTAGCTAAATTTGGTTAAAGTTGCCAAAATCTTACTAAGTAGCTTGATGAAGTATAGTTTATTAATATAATCATTCATGATTCACGGGGTGACAAGCACCCCAAAACCTTTTTCAAACAAAGTTTAAGAGTTTTAAGGTAGAAGATGAAATCGATGGTTCAAAATAATAATGATAATCATTCTATGAGTGGGGATTAGTGATCGCTTATTGTTAAGCTATCACTAATCCCCATACTTGGGTTTATTTAAATAAAAATTAATTTTTTGAGGAATACAAGATAATTTTGTGATAAGAAATATCGGTCTAAATTTGATAAAGGAGACCGATAAAATGCAAATTTTGTCATTATTGTATGAGTCGCATTTTAAACAATATCTAACAAAAGCACAATATCAAAACTGTATGGGAATAGAAGCAATGTTTAAAGACTGTAAAACTGGAGGTTATAATCTAGAGGTAAGTAAAGCTATTAATAGACGTCTTAAAAATCTAGTTTTACTTATAGCTATTGCTTATACAATGTCAGCTTTAAAAGGTAAATTAATTAAACATTTAGGATTCCAAAAATATATATAAATAAATCGGGAGAACTATTGTTTTTTATCTTATTTTTAATTTGATTAGATTTATTTAAATTGTAACCGCTCACGGGATTGGGAGATGCTACAAAAAAAAGGTTGTGTTGCAATATAACCTGTGTATTCGTAGTGCTAAAATCTCTTATTCCGGTTAATATTAAAGAGAAAATTTGAGAAGAAAGGTTAACTTATGAGAGAAGAGAATATCGTAATTATTGGAGCTAGAGAACACAACCTGAAGAACGTTAGTATAGAAATTCCCAAATATAAAATGATAGTTTTTACAGGAATGTCTGGCTCTGGGAAATCATCACTGGTTTTTGATACAGTTTATGCCGAAGCTCAACGTCAATTACTGGACACTTTTAGTTCTTACGCTCGCAGTCGTTTACCTAAAATAGCTAAGCCAGACGTTGATGAAATAAAAAATCTTTCTGTTGCTATAATTGTTGACCAAAAACGTCTTAGTGGTGGAAGTCGATCTACTGTCGGTACAATCACAGAAATTTATACCTATCTTCGGCTATTGTTTTCAAGAATTGGGGAACCTTTAATAGGTGAATCAGCTTTATTTTCTTTCAATAGTCCAGAGGGAATGTGTTCTCAATGCCAAGGACTAGGAAAACAAATTATTGTTGACGAAAATTCCCTAGTTGATATGAATAAATCTTTAGCTGAAGGTGCTATTAAACATCCAGATTATAAGGTTGGTAGTTTGCCGATAAAACTCATTGCAGAAACTAATCTTTTTGATATGGAAAAACCCCTAAAAGAATTTACGACAGACAAACTAAATCAATTACTACATTCCGAAAAAACTTATCTTGAAGAACATAAGCTAAATCGTCTTTATAAAATTAGTTTTGAAGGTATTATAACTAGCTTAAAAAGACGCTATTTAAATAAAGAAGATACAGATATAAAAGATAGTAATAAGAAAGCTAAATTATCTTTTCTTCAACAAGTTCCTTGCCATGAATGTCAGGGAACGCGACTAAATAAAAAAGCTTTGTCAGTTAAAGTTAATGACAAAAATATTGCTCAGTTATGTGAAATGGAACTGACTGAGCTTCAATCGTTTTTAGATTCTTTGTCTGGAAAATTAGTCAATACAATTGTTCAGGCCATGCAAAACCGCCTACAATATTTGATTGATATTGGTGTTGGTTATTTATCTTTAAATAGAACTACAGCAACATTATCTGGTGGTGAGTCACAACGGGTGAAAATGGCGAAACAATTAGGTTGTAATCTTGTAGATTTAATCTATATTTTAGATGAACCAAGTACTGGGCTGCACCCAAGAGATGTTTCTAAATTACTTAATATATTGAAAAAGCTACGCGACCTGGGTAATACTGTGCTTGTAGTTGAGCATGACCCTACTATAATTGAAAGTGCTGATTATGTGATTGATGTTGGACCTCGTGCAGGCGTAAATGGAGGTCAAGTGGTTTTTCAGGGAATAGTTAATGAATTGAAAAAAGCCTCGACTATAACGGCAAAATGCCTGATAAACCAATCTATGAATACCTCGAGTAGAAGAAAAGGAAGTAGTTTTTTGGAAATTGATAATGCTAATCTTCACAACCTAAAAAACGTTTCTGTTAAGATACCGAAAAAAGTTTTTGTCTGTGTAACTGGAGTAGCTGGTTCAGGAAAAAGTACACTAATTAATAATGTATTAGCTCAAAAGTATCCAAAAGCTATTAAAATTGATCAATCACCTGTAGGTCGTTCTAGTAGATCGAATCCAGCTACTTATACGAAAGTATTTGATATCATTCGGAAGGAGTTTTCCTCAGCAACAGGACGAGATGCTAGTTTATTTAGTTTTAACTCTAAGGGGGCTTGTCCTCGCTGTAAAGGTTTAGGTGTATTAGAAGTTGAAATGCACTTTTTAGAAAGTGTTACTATGATTTGTCCTATCTGTCAGGGCAAGCGCTATCAGCCAGAGATCCTTGATTTGAAATATAAAGGCAAAAATATTTCTCAAGTATTACAAATGACAGCTGGAGAAGCTATAAATTTCTTTGAAAATCGAGAAATTAAACGGAGACTAAAACTTTTGGAAGAAGTCGGATTAGAGTATCTCGAATTGGGGCAAAGCTTAAGCACACTTTCTGGTGGAGAAGCACAGCGGATTAAGATTGTGAGCGAACTTCACAATCATGGCAATATTTATATTATGGATGAACCAACAACAGGTTTACACATGGCTGATATTGAAAGATTAATTAAGATTATTAACAAGCTGGTTGACACAGGAAACACAGTTGTAGTTATTGAGCATAATTTAGACGTAATTAAAAGTGCTGATTGGATTATTGATCTTGGTCCTGAAGGAGGAAGTAAGGGTGGAACAATAATTGCACAAGGAACGCCTGAAGCTATTACTAAGATAGATAAATCGTATACAGGTGAATATCTCAAAGCTTATCTATGAATTTTTCGAATGTGTTGTAAAAGTGTTGGTGTGCTAATAGAACTAATTTGACATCTTTTAGTATATTGCAGTACATTTACGGCAAAAGTTTGGCGTTGCTGAATATATTGCAATACAGTTCAGTTAAGACTCTAAGTTATGTAAATTAGGGGTTAGTCTCAAAACAGGAATAGGGTGTGGTGCATCTAAAAGGTTTTTCGTTGTTGTCTCCAAATTCTTCCAAAAGTCGAGAAGCTAGTTTAGTCGAAACATAACCTCTGTCAGCGAATATTTTTCCAAAAAGACCACTCAGTAAATCGCTAACAGGTACTCGGTAATAAATACTACCAAAAATTAAAGTAACGTTTAATAGTTGACCACGCTCATTGACCACAATATGAAGTTTGAAACCAAAAAACCAATAGACAGAAGTTTTACCACGAGCGGCTAAACCATCAAAAACCTTATGATTGGCAATCCGACGATTATGACAGACCTTCAAGCTTGTTGCATCGATAAAACCAATACCCGTACATTGGCCAAAACAATGTTTAAGGTATACACATAAAGGAATCGTTGTTGATGGTATCCATTCAACAAATCGTTGATAACTTGGAAGTCTAGGGAAAGTACTACCCCACTATTGTTTTACTTGATTCAAATAAAAATGCTTAAAATTTCGGTAGTGATTTTGGTGAAAAGCAATCAAAATCGTCATTATTTCACTCAAATATAAGCTTTTAGCACGAATACGTTTGATTCCTCCATGCTTCAACAGCTTTTTATGCGATTGCACTTCAAAAGCTTTACAAAAATCGTCTACATGGCAGAACAAAGCATCTAAACTCAACATAGGGCAGGTTGCTGATTTGATGTTATTTTCAGCTTACTATCTGTCCCCTTTCTTATCCCAAACTCAGGTTATTCAGGTAGAGAACCAATGACTTGGCAGAAGTTTGTGATCGAGCATCGGGAAGAATTGATGTATTAACTATTCTTTTTGGCAAACAGCTAACCAAGCGTATCGCCCATTAATTTTATCCGTGGATCTTCCGCTGTCGATTCCTCATTACCTTGCTGTGAGGTGACAAACAACAACTTAACACCTTTGGGTGCAAATTGTTTATGCCACAAGCCACGAGAAACAACAAATACAGAACCACTTTGTAGCGTTACTTTATGGACTTTTTCCTGGGTAAGAATCGTGACCTCAACCTCACCTTCGAGAATGTGTAGAAACTCATCATCTGGGTGACGTTCCCAGGGAGTCTGACCGGAAAAATTGACTAAGCTGCTACGCAGCTAAATTGAATACCATAGCATTACCTTTATTTTTAATTTTGCGGTCCCATTTAATAATGAGACCTCCTTGATTTAACAATTTATGTAACAATTTTTCTAGCTGTTCTACTGATTCAAATAATCTATGAGCTATATATTCTTTCGCTGAATGCCAAACTAGTTCAATTAAATTATAATCTGGGCTATAAGGAGGTAAAAATTCTAGGATAAAATTTGGCATTTCTGTTTCAATTTTTTCTAAAATATCTTTTCTTTTATGAAAACTTGCATTATCTAGAATAATAACTATCTTTGCTGACAAATTATTGAAATATTCAATTTTATTTCCTGAGTCTATCCATTCTTGTAAAATAAAATCATTTAATTTTTTAAGTTGTTCATAAAATACATCTGCATTCCCTTTTTTAATAACAAAATTCACTCTTTTTTTATCATGATAGCGTAATCGTCCCATAATATTTACTCTACCTCTTCTTCGTTGTCCTGGTACCTTTTTTCTGCGACCTTTTCTTCCCCAATTTTTTCTTCTTATAACTCTTAAACTAAATCCGCTTTCGTCCCAAAACCATACCTGCAAACGCTCTGGAGCTTTTTTAGTAATTCTTAAATATTCTATTTGAATTTATCAGTTTGAATCTTAATGATTTTGAGTCTTAATGATTTTGGAAATGTGTAATTAAGGAATGTGGATTAAATAAAGTACAAAAGTAGGGTGCTGTTAGCATCGCGTAACGCACCATTCCAAATTTCAGGATTACAGGTTATTAAATTTTCATTCCTAAGGAATGTGGATTAAACAAAGTACAAAAGTAGGGTGCTGTTAGCATCGCGTAACGATTAAACTGTCGCTTAATCAGAGAAAGCAGGAGGAAAAGTAGTATTGGATACTTACAATCACTTAGAATGGTCAGTATTACCAAGTGAAACAAGCTAATCACAATATTTGAATATACTTTAACAAGTATAAACTTTGGTATCTTCTCAGCAATTTCCATCCTCACAAGAGTGAGAATTTAGTCTGCAAGGATTCAAAAAGGAGACAAGTATGATTCACGCTTATGCAGCCAAAACAGCTGGTGGAAAATTGGAACCCTTTGAATACGATCCAGGTGCACTCAAAGATGAAGAGGTAGAAATTAATGTTGAGTACTGCGGTATTTGCCATAGCGACGTCAGTATGCTGAATAATGATTGGGGTATGACTCAATATCCACTAGTACCCGGTCATGAAGTTGTAGGAACTGTTGCAGCAATTGGCGATCGCGTAAAAACAGTTGAAGTTGGTCAGCAGGTCGGATTGGGTTGGTATTCCCATTCTTGTATGCATTGTGAGTGGTGCATGTCCGGAAATCACAATTTATGTCTAAAGGCAGAGTCAACTATTGTTGCTCGCCATGGAGGCTTTGCTGATAAGGTAAGAGCACATGAAGAATGGGCAGTACCTCTACCAGAAGGAATAGAACCAGCTAAGGTTGGTCCCTTGTTTTGTGGTGGTATTACCGTATTTAACCCTATTGTTGAATTTGATGTAAAGCCTACTGATAGGGTTGGTGTGATTGGAATTGGTGGTTTAGGACATATCGCATTGCAATTTTTGCAAGCATGGGGTTGTGAAGTGACAGCATTTTCAACAAATCCTGATAAGGAAGCCGAAGCTCGCAAACTGGGAGCAAACCATTTTGTTAATTCCCGTGACCCTCAAGCTCTAGAAAAGCTGGTTAACTCTTTTGATATGATTATCTCAACGGTTAATGCAGATCTGGATTGGGGTACCTACATAAGTACACTCCGTCCTAAAGGACGCTTGCACTTTGTTGGAGTTGTACCAAGTGCTATTCAAACTTATGCTTTCTCCTTAATTGCTGGACAAAAAACTTTATCTGGTAGTCCTCTTGGTAGCCCTCAAACTATTGCAAGAATGCTTGATTTTGCAGTACGTCATAATATTGAACCTGTCATTGAAACATTTCCTTTCAGTCAAGTTAATGAAGCAATTGCTCATTTAGAAGCAGGTAAAGCTCGATATCGAATTGTGTTGAAACATTAGCTCAATATATCGTTATTAACTATGAAATGAATTTTTCTTAACCTCCCCATCACAGAAGCACTAGGGAGGAATTTTTACACATAAATGGAGAATCCCGAGCAAGACAAGGGAGACTTCCATAACGTCAATGTGGATTTATTACAACCATACCTGAAGTATATATAGATACAAGGCATCAAGCTAAATATACATCCAATTTAGTCAAGGAAATATGATTATTAATTACTGCATTCGTTGAAATTTTCTTCTACTAAAGTTTAAGATATATCCTTATGCCTTAAACAGTTCTTAAGATTTCTCAATGCAAATAAAATTTTCAAATCAAAAAGTTATTTCGACAATAGTTTTTGTGGAAATTCTGGTAATAGGAAGTGCTTTACTGCGAGCGACGTTATTGAACCTTAATCCCAGAAGATATTTTGCAGAACAAGGTTATGTGAGTTGGGTATCTTTTCTTCAAATTTTAATTACAGCTTATTTATCCTGGAAAGTTTTTGAGTCTAGAAAATCTACTGCGACATCAATTAACTTGAAGGCTGATTATAATTTATGGGCTATTTTAAGTTTGGGTTTTTTATTTCTAGGTTTAGATGAGATATTTGAGCTTCATGAAAACCTAGACTATTTGATTCATAATTGGTTTCAAATTCAGCAAACAGAAATAACTGACAGAATTGATAGCTTAATAGTTCTTATCTATGCCTTATTTGGTGTTGGAATTTTATATTGGGCAAAATCTGAGTTAAAAAAATTTAAGTCAGCTTTTACTTTATTTGGAATTGCTTTTGGCTTGATATTTATGATGATATTGTTTGACTTTTTGACAGACTCAAGAGATTTTTTAAGATTGTTTTTTGTAAATAGCTCTACAGTTGATATAGCTTATCATTCTCTTATTATCATTGAAGAGTCCTGCAAAATTTTTGCTGGAGGAATGTTTATTGCTGCTTTTCACCGTTGTTTGCAAATATCAAAAAAATTGAAAAAATCGCTTTAGTTAATTCGTTCAGTTAAACATAGATTTATCGGACTATTTAATTAGACTCGCATATTCATGAATCCTCAAATCTATAACTTATAAATTTTTGAGGTTTGGGGAAAAGGGGAATATTTTTGATTTAAATTCATTATACAACCCCTTAAATTTCACAAGTTTGGGGGAGTTTGAGAACTTTATATGATTCAGCTACTTTACTTACACTCCAGACTTTCACGGGTTGATACACCAGTAACTGGATTAACTCCATCAGCGTATTTGCACATTAACTTGACTTCATAACGGTCAATAATTGCATAGGAAAAGTCAGCACCAGTAATGATTGCATCTCGAAATTTACTTCCACTGAGCATTGCATCTGTAAAAATAGCGTTGCTCAGATCGGCTTCATTGTAGTTGACGCGATCGGAAAATGCTCCCGATAAGTTAGCATCTTTAAGATTTGCCCGCAAAAAAGAACCTTTGGTCAGAATAGTTCCACTGAGGTTTGCATCTTGAAAATTTGCTCCCAACATTTCTGCACCAGCAAAAGAGGTTCCTTCTAAATCCTGATGGGAAAAGTCCCGGTATTTTAGATCCGTGAGGGTATAGTTAACTTTACCTTCTTCTGCTAAGCTCGTTTGCGTATTTATCAAGCAAAAGCCGAGCATCAAAACAAATGAAAGGAAGATATTAAAAATAGATTTTAATTTATTTTTTAATTTAAATTCGTCGATGTAATACGTCATATAGTTTGCTCGTGGGGAATCTAAAACAGTTTTTTACTTTTTACATCCAAGTATTTTTATTGAACCTTAAATAAGATCGCTTTTGCAAGTAAGTGTTTTTTTAAGCGATGATACAAAATTTGATATTGCTGTCTTACTTTTAAACTGCTGCGAAAAATTTCTTCTCGGTCTGCAAGCAGATCTAGATATTTGGGTGGAACTTGAAACTGACTGGCAGTGAAATCATAATTAATCCCATCTATGTGATTATAGAAGTGAGGTTGATTATCAATGAAAGTTTTGAGAATTTTCCCACCGAAAAAATCATTTATAACTATCGCAGTAATGTCACATTGTCCCCGTGCTGGATTTTCTGGAGACCACAGACTGCTTGTCTCAGACGACCAGCATTTAAGGAGTAAGGTTTCTAGAACAGCTAGCCGCCTGAGGCGTACAAGAGTTTTATTCCTATTGCGATGATTCATATCATAGTTAGACGAGTCGCATAATATTTTACTCACCTGAGCTTTTAAAATCCTCTTAGACTTGTTAAAAAAAGTAAATAATATTACATTGTCACAAGTTTCTCACAAGGTATTTTGTAGTCTAAATATTGACGATTTTTATGTAAATAAATGTCGTCTTCAAAAGAAGCCCTAAAGTATATGAATGATGACAACAAAGGGCAGTACCACTATTGAATATTGCTCCTCCAGGTAGGAAAACATAAACCAAACCAGATTTATATATGTTGCAACGAATTTTTACATCTCCAGCAGATGCTACAGAAAAAAATTTAGTAAAGCTTCGTCCCCGTAAGGGTGTGATTATTGGTGCAGGTCGAGTAGGATTAGCTTGTGCCTATTCTCTGCTGATTCAAAATACTTTAGATGAATTAGTACTAGTTGATGTCAACCAGGAAATACTGGAAGGTGAAGTCATGGATTTGTTGCATGGCTCGCCCTTTATAGAACCAACTGTCATTAAAGCTGGTGCATTGGCTGATGGTGTTGGGGATAATGCCGATGTTGTAATTATTACTGCTGGCTCAAAACGACTACCTGGTGAAAATCGTCTCAACCTCATGCAGCGCAATGCAGAATTATTCAAAAAGTTAATTCCAGAGGTAGTTCTACATTGTCCTGATGCAATTCTACTAATTGTTACCAACCCAGTGGATGTAATGACTTATGTTTCATTAAAGTTATCTGGTTTACCTAGTACTTCAGTTATTGGTTCCGGAACCATTCTAGATACTGCTCGTTTTCGTTACCTATTAGCAGAAAAACTACAGTTAGACCCCCGCAGTTTCCATGCATACATTATTGGGGAACATGGTGATAGTGAAGTTCCTATATGGAGTAAAGTTAATATTTCTGGGATGCATCTATGTGAGGGGGGTTTAGAAAAATGTACAACTACAGAACAAGAGTTTTTACAGCAAACCTTTGACCAAGTGAAAAATGCAGGTCACGAAATAATCAAACGCAAAGGTGCAACTTCCTATGCAATTGGTTTGGGAGTAACTGATATTGTCAAAGCTATTTTGCGCAACCAAAATCGCGTATTCACTGTCAGTAGTTTGGTAGAAAATTTTTATGGCATTAAAGATGTTTGTTTGAGTTTGCCAACAATTATTAATCGTCATGGGGTAGATAGAAAGATTAATTTTACTCTCACAGACACAGAATTAAAACAACTTAAAAATTCTAGTGAAGTGTTGCGCAATGCCATTTTACAACTAAAACTTTGACATTACCATAAGGAAAAATTAGGAATAAGTGATAGAGAAACTGGACAGTGAAAAGTTATCTATGGTCACTATAGTTCACATTAACTGGTCTCACTTTCCTGGAGGTAGGTTAGGGCAGGTAATTTCATAAGAGATGTCAGTCCCCATAAAATTTTCCCATTCCTCCATTGTTAAATTGCGTCGTACTTTTTGGCAAACCATATCAGCTAGAGTCTGGGTACTTATATGCCACAGTTTGATAGTGTTGTCGTAACTTCCTGATGCTACGATTTTACCATCTGGGCTAAATGCTACAGATGTCACACTTTGTTCGTGTCCTTGGAGAACAATGGGGTCTTCATTAAGTTTAGTAAGGTTCCAAAGCCTGATGCTTCGATCGTAACTACCTGATGCGAGGATTTTTCCATCTGGGCTAAATGCTACAGAACTCACCCAAGTTTTATGACCCTTCAGAGTTATAAGAAGTATAGGTTGTGCATCAAGCTGTTTTAATTGCCACAGTTTGATAGTTTTGTCATCACTAGCCGATGCCAAAATATTACCATCTGGACTAAATGCTACTGACCAAACTCGCGCTGTATGAGCCTCGATAGTTATGGGTTGATCATGCGGCTGTTCCAAATTCCACAATTTAATAGTTTTATCATCACTACCAGATACTAAGATATGACTATCAGGACTAAAAGCCAAAGATGTAATGCTATCTTGGTGACCTTTTAAAATAATTGGTTCCTTGTCAAGATCCTTTAAGTTCCATAGTTTGATTGTTGCGTCATCTTTCCAACTACCAGATGCCAAGATATGACCATCTGGACTAAAAGCTACTGCACTAACACCAGTCTGGTACCCTGTAAGCACTATGGTTTCTGCATTACTCTGGCTGAGATCCCATAAACGCAGAGTTTTATCTGCACTACCCGATGCCAGCATATTCCCGTTGGGACTAAGTGCAACCGATCTAATTTCCTCTGTGTGACCGCTAAGAATTTTGGGGGAATTGTTCGGCTGCTTGATATCCCACAAACGCACAGTGTTGTCAGCACCACCCGATGCTAAAACATTACCATCTGGGCTGAAGCTAACTACTAAAATATTTTCCGTGTGTTCCTTTAATTCTGTGGGTACGGCAGTAGGCTTACACAAATCCCAAAGCCTAACTGTATAATCGCAACTACCTGATGCTAGCATCTTGCCATCTGGGCTGAAAGCAACTGAATAAATATCAAAATAGTGACCCTTAAGCACTTTTGGTTCTGTATTCTCTTGTAATAGACTCCAAAGTCTGATGGTTTGGTCATCACTACCAGATGCTAAAGTATTACCATCTGGACTAAAAGTAATTGACCGAACTCTTTCCTTGTGTCCTTGGAGAAGTTTGGGAGGAGTTGTCTTTGATTGGCTCAGATCCCACAGTCGTATAATACGATCGTCGCTACCAGATGCTAGTATTTTCCCATCTATACTAAATGCCACTGTCCTAATAATGCTTTCGTGTCCGTAGCGGACTATGGGTTCTGAAGTTGGCTCCCCTAGATTCCAAAGTCTTATTGTTCTGTCATCACTGCCTGATGCTAAAGTTTGACCATCTGGGCTGAAAGCAACTGTTCTGACCGTGTCTTCGTGACCTGTAAGGACTATAGGCTCAGCATCTAGGTGAAACAAATGCCAAAGTTTAATAGTTTTGTCATGGCTACCAGAAGCCAAGATTTTTTCATCTGGACTAAAAGCAATTGATTGTACCTGTCCCTGGTGAATTCCCAGAACCTTAGAAATAAATTGATTTTGACGCAAATCCCAAAGTCTAATTGTTTTATCTTCACCACCGGAAGCCAGGGTTTGACTATCTGAACTGAAGGTGATTGAGTTGACGATACCCTTGTGACCCTCAAGCTTTTTGGGAACAGATTTATCTTCCATGTTCCACAGATAGATAATGCCGTCAAAATCGCCAGCAGCCAATATTTTACCATCCGGACTGAAGGCGACCGAAGAAATAGGATTGGAACGCTGCAAAATATTACTGAAATAAGGATTACTCAAGATTTCACGTAATGCTTCATCTACTTGATCTAGAACCTTGCACCGTTTATCTTGTTGGTTAAAAATGTATGCTTGACGTGCTAACAAAGCAGCCAGTTCATCTTGATCTCTTTTTCTTTGACGTAATGCTTGTGCTGGTAAACCCTGCTTGATTGCAAGATTACGGCGATCGCGTATCTCTTTTAGTTTTTGTTGTAAATCCTGGCGTGTTTTTTGTAATTCTTTTCGAGTTAAATATTTCCTTCGCCATTCTAAGATTGGTTGTGCTAGGAAATCGTGAAAAATTTCATAACGTTTTTGTTCTGGGGACTGATTCGGCATTGGTCCAACCGGGCGAACAATGCGTTTTTTTCCACTAGCCAGTTTTTCTAATAAAATAGCGAGCTCAATCGTATCAATTCCTGTAGGCTCAGCCAAGTCGAGAACAGGATAAGTAATCTTAGTACCAGATGGCGTGACCAAATATTGAAAGATGCTCGCTGCTGTATCCCGTTCAGTTTCTGAGAGTGAGTACATGGCTTGATATAGATGCTCTTTAAAAATCGTTTCCACACCACCCAATTTACTTAAGGTCTCTAGTCTCAAAGAATGGGAAGCCAGTTTAGTTTCTTCTTCCCAGATGCTGGTCATTACAAGCTGCAAGTAAGGTGCTTCAATCCTGGATTCTGATTGCTTCCTAAGTCTACCCAAGCCACCTTTTCCATTTCCACTTCTTAAATTATCTTGATTTTTAGCAATTTGCTGTAATACTTCTTCAATTAGTTCAGGTTCGACTTTAATAGATTGCTCTGGTGTTACTAGGTTATTGTAGTATTGCGTAATAGGTTCTTCAACTGCTTGGTAAGCTGACTTGCGATCCAGATGTTCGACGCGCACAAGGTTATCAAATAATTTAGGAATTCGACCCTTGAAGCGATCAAGATCAGCTAAGGAATCTTCACGGATAGATATGAGGAAATTGACGCGTAAGTTGGGATTATTAACTGCCCGTGGGAATTCAACAGCAAAGGTTGACTCTCCATCTTCCTCTGGGTGATATAGGAAATATTCTTCAAACTGATCGAGAATGATAAAAAGTTCGCCAACTCGTTCTTTTCCACCAATCCGCCTAGTCCAAACCATTAGAGTTTCAGTAAATGATAACCCTGGTGGAGGTTCCTGGACATCCAAGTCACTGTGATAAATATCTTCTTCAATTTGCTTTAATATCCCAGTGAGCGGATCGTCTTGCCAGGATAAGTCACCTTCAAGGGGAGGAAAAATGGCAACCGCAAATCTTGTTGTATTATCTTCCGCTAAGTTGCAATTCATTTCTTCGCGCAGGCTGTGGACGACGCCAGCCCGAAGGACAGAGCTTTTACCTACACCACTCTCTCCAAAAAGTAATGTTAGACGTGAGTTTCTGATATTTTTTTTAATAATTTCTTGTTGTGTTTTCCGCCCAAAAAATGATGAGGCATCTTTGTCAGATGTAGAATAAGGCTCTAACCCTTTATAGGGCATATCATCCAGTTGTTGATTCTCAAGTTTTCCCATGATGCAATCCTCTATTGTTACGTAGCCTAAACTTTTTGCGGTATGTCATCAACACATTTATTTAACCCGGCGATGTAGTCTCCTAAAGAACTGTTCGAGGGGATTTCTATAATATCTACCTGACTCTTGCCCCAGATTTTTGTCTCTAATTTCCCAGGTTTTTCCCGCACTACCCATGACTTAGATTTGTCGAGCAGTTTATCTTGCCAAATTCGACGAAATATCAGGCGATGCTTCCACTTGCTCTGGTCAAAACCTAGGAATAAAATGTGATTTTTTCTCATGAGATCCACAAGACTTATGGGAATATTAAGCTTGTTCAAATAGTCCATGTAGTGGTCTTCAGTAATTACAAAGTTGTCTTCTTCCCCTGTAGCTCGATCTACAGCACCGTAAAGTTTTAAAATAATCGGATGCTTACCGATTGGAAATTCTTCATAAGTATTGGGGATGTCAATTACTTTACACTTACCTGCATAGGGCTGATGCATAAACTTGCCTTGATGCTCACCTTTAGCAATGTAATAAACTAAGTCAAATGGTTGTTGAATCTCCTGAAAAGCGCGTTCCAAAGTGTCATCGTAGTTAGCCGTGACAATCAGTGGGTATGGAAGGGGATAACCCTTCTGTTGCATTATGCGAGGAAGTTGGGCAAACAGCTTGTGTAACTGATTGGGTTGGTAATCTTGATCGAAGATTTCGTGTAGTTCTGTGTAAAGACCGAGGGAACCAAATATGAGATCGACGTATTTGGCTAAATAAGGTAGCTCTTTGCGCTCACCTACTAACTTTTGATTGGCAAACAGTGGACAAGCAAAAGCTTCATAGGGACGTAATTTACCAGCTTCTTCTTTTTCTAATAGCTTTCCATAATTAGGACATTGAACTGTAGCTGGGATCAAGGGAGTCCCAAACTGTTTAACTAAATATTCAGCCAAATCGTTGTCACTAGGTGGATACAAACCTGGTTGCCATTCGGAATTTCCAACAGAGTGATCGCACGAATTAATTCCTTCACCAAAAAAAGGAATTAATTGACCTTTAATAATTGCCTGTTTTACCAGCTTGTAGTGTATGGGTAATCGTGGAACTGTAACAGGAGGTAAATTTTGTGGTTCAAGTGGTTGATCTAGGAGAAAATGCTTGGTAAACTCTGCAGCTACTGCTGCGGCATATGGCTGCCATTGATCGTTCTTGCTCGCATCTGCTAAATCGCTAATAGCTCTGATAACCAAACAGCGGACAGGTTTATATTGCTTAAAAGTGGCTGCGCTGACACCATAACCTTCCATTTCAATTGCTGCAATCTTTCGGTCCTTACGAGCAATTTCATCACGGATCTCAGCAGTAGCAATTACTCTTTCGCTAGAGGCAATTACTTCATAGTGAGTTTTAGGTCTAACATCCTCACAATCTGGTCTTATAACCGGAATTGGTGAATCCCATTTCGGAACTGAAATGACTCGATCCCATAGCGTAGCATCTGCAGAATAATACTTGGGCTCTGGTAAAGTGCCCTCAACAGTTTCCTTGCCTCGTCCATAATAACAAACACCTCTTCCCAGAACTAAATCGCCAAGTTTCACCCCTTTCTTGGCTGCTCCTGCAATACCAACCATCAGCACTGCTCCTGGCTTCCAGTCATCTATAGTGTCACTTCCAGCCAGAACTGCATCAACAGTTGCTGCGTCGGGTAGCTGTGTCACCACTATTTCATAGAATTCATTGTCTTTGAGTTGCAAACGCTTTCGCCAGTACGTACGCGCACCTTTGCGAACTCGATCCTCATCAGTCATTTGAAATGCTTTACAGACAGCTAATCTTTCAATCTCGATTGCAGTAATGATTGCAAAATCAATTTTGGAGTTCACCATTTCATGCCCCTTTTAGGTAATGTCTTTATACAAATATTTATAGATTTTTACCTTGGTCCTAGATTTAGCTAGACTTACTAGTTTAATTATCTGGAAATTTTATACTTAAAGAATTGCAGGTTTTTAGAATTGACTCACCGACCTTTCCCTAAGTCAGCGTAAATGAAAATTTCTATTCCCAGAACGAGCAAAAGACCAAGTTCTGTCCAGAAGAGAATTTGAGTGACCCAATTAGGTTGTGTTTCCAGAAAACGAAATGCAATTAAACCAGCTAATCCTGATATAAACCATAAATTTCCCCCTTATTTCATTGATGTGAAATTTATGCTAGACCTGAACTGTGTGCAGCGCTATGCTGATAAAATCCAATATTGATTGTCAATGATTTGAGCGAATTCTCAATAAATCAAAGCAAAATTAGCGATATTTCATGGATATTACATAGTATGCGCTAGTTTTAGAAGTGATTTAAATCACTTATTGCCATGTCTCAATGTTTCGCATTGCTTTCACTTAGGCCTATATTTCAATATTATTCAGAATGTATACGGATGGAATTATCATCGAAAAAATACTTAATGTTTTTGTTCACATCGGTGGGTATAACCAGTATTTATGTTTACCTCTAATCGCATTATTTCTCTTACCGGAAACCTCAGATATACAATATTTATAAATACCCTCTTAGTCTCACAATTTCTTCATATTTATTTTTTAGGATAAAGTAAAAGGGAATATGTGCAATAACTTCTTATACATGTCTGCCGTACAAAATATTTGCAGGTCAAGCTTCATTTACAGGAAGGAGGTAAGTCATGCTTCAAACTGATGTAACTAATGTGTATGACATTGATGCGATAAAAGACGAAGCAAGAGAATTGGTTCAAAAAGGAAGAGTTAGCCGCAATCAGCCGATCTGCATGTTATGCAAGTTTATCCCGCCACGGGAATGGATCTGCTTTGAATGTGAGTTAGAAAGAAATGATTATCTACCCAGAGATAAAATTATTGATCTTTTAGCAAATGAAACATGGGACGAAGATTAATATTTCTAACTCGAAAAAGTGTTATGTAGTTAGCTCTGTCAGCAACTAAGTTTAAATGGTGGTGGCATTTTTTCTTTTTTCAGTACGTGTATATAAAAGCACTATTATTTATTGTCACTATTTTGTGAAGCTAGATCGAATTATCGATACCAGTATCTAAATCAATACTTCGGTATTTTTACATACTGCCAAATGCTACCATCAGGTAGAACAGTTCTATGTAATCTTGCTTCCTTAATACTATCTGGACTCAAGTTAGATTCTCTGAGGTTGGCAAATCTCAAATCCGCACCAGTTAAACTAGCTCCACTCAAATTCGCTTCAGCCAGAATTGCTTCGTAAAAATTAGTTTTCGATAAGTTAGCTCCTGCTAAGTTAGCCCCACTTAAGTCCGCACCACTCAAGTCTGCTTCTACTAAACTAGCACTACTCAAGTTTGCCCCCCGCAAAGAAGACTGCTTTAAAGTAGCAGTTAAGACTGCACCGCTAAAATTAGCCCGGTGCAAAGATGCCTCACTCAAGTTAGCCCCATTCAGATTTGCTCCACTCAAGTTACCTCCAGTTAACGTGATTTTGGTCAAGTTTGCGTTACCTAACTTAGCTCCACCTAAATTTGCCCCAATCAAATCAGCGCCACTGAAGTTGACACCAATCAAGTTCGCTGCGCTAAGGTTAGCACCAATCAAGTTCGCGCCACTCAAATCTGCTCCTGCTAAGTCTGCACCACTGAAGTTGGTACCAATTAAACTTCCACCTTTGAAGTTAATTTCCCGCAAGTCGGCACGATATAGACACACCCCATTCAGTTTGATTTTAGGAAAATTTCGCTTCCCTGACCGATATTGCTCTAGTACTTCATCTACACTCATCATTGCTTTTGTCTCCCAACAAAATTTGAAATTTAAGCATGGAGGATATCAACAGGCATAATAGCTTTTTCGAGCTTAGCTCCCCGTAGATTCGCACGGGTTAAATCAGCATCGCTGAGGTTGGCTTTGCGCAAGTCAGCACCATAGAGATTAGCTCCACGCAAATCTGCACCTCGTAAGTCAGCTTCGTTCAGGTTTGCTCCTGCTAAAATCGCTCCCTGCAGGCAAGCTCCTGATAAATTAGCTTTTTGTAGCAAAGTACCTGTAAGAACAGCTTCACTAAGGTTAGCAATGCTGAGATTAGCATCTTTAAGATCTGCACCGCTAAGGTTAGCAATAATTAGAGTTGCTCCCTGTAAATCTACCCCATCCATTTTGGCAACAACGAGGAATGCACCACTTAAGTTGGCTCCCCGAAGTATAGCTTGGGAGAGATTAGCACGGATTAGATTGATACCACTGAGCTTTGCCCCCGTCAAGTTGACTCTACTTAGTTCTGCTCTGCTGAAATCCCGTTCTCCAGCAGTATATTGTTGCCACAGAGTATCCACATCCATACTTCCTTACCTTGTTTACATTAATTGCTTTAGTTGGAATTAGGTCAATACTGAATCTCAATCAAGTTTTCAGTATTTATTTAACTTGAAAGTAGAGTGTAAACAGCTAAATTTAGTAGGTATAGAGTAATTCATGTAAACCTAGGTTTTACCCTAGCAAACAGAAAACAATTCTAGTGTTACCCCTATTACTTTGCCTTTCCTGTGAAGAAAGGTAGCAAGTCAGAAGTTTAACTTCTAATTACTCCACACTATTTGTAAATGATTTAACCTTCCTCACAAGTTGCTCAACCTTTATCCTTACAATTGTGAACGTTGGGGGAAGATAAAAAACTCTAATATCACTATACTATCTATAATTAATAATGAATGTGATTAGATACAAAAAGTCAACCAAGCCACCATCTTCAGATCCTACTCCAGCGAAAAAATCAAAGGTTAGGCGAAAGTTTATTCCTTGGGTAGTTGGGATCATTATTTTTGCTTCCATCGGCTTTGGTAGTGGTGTCTATTTAGTGTTTTTCCAGGCTAAATCACAACACTCTGCACCAAAACAAATCACAAGCGTTACTAAAGCAAAAAAAGTCACTGCTTTAGGACGATTAGAACCGGAGGGTGAAGTTATTAAGCTCTCAGTGTCTAATGCTCAGGACAGTCGCGTAAATAAATTACTGGTTAAAGAAGGCGATCGCGTGAAAGCAGAACAAGTGATTGCTATTTTACAAGGTTTGGATAAGAAAAAGGCAGAGTTAGCAGAAGCAAAACAAAATGTGGTTGTTTATCAAGCGAAGCTGACACAAATCCAAGCTGGAGAGGCGAAAAATGCTGAGATTACTGCACAAAGAGCCAATATTGCCCGCCTAGAAGCTCAACTACGCACACAAAAACTTGAACGAGAAGCAGAAATATTTGATGCTAAAGCAGAGTTAAGAAATGCTGAAATTAACTATCAGCGCTATCAAACTTTACATCAACAAGGAGCAGAAACTGCGCAAAAGCGGGATAACGCACAAGAGTCATTTGAAAGGGCTCAAGCCAAGCTCAATCAGACACAAGCTCACATGCAAAATACTGTTTCTACTTTGCAAGAACAGATTGCTCAAGAAAGGGCTATGTTAGAGAAACTCAAAGAGGTGCGTCCGGTAGATCTGAAAGTTGCTCAAGCCGAACTCCAACAAGCTAATACTCAAGTTAACCGAATAAAAGCTGAACTAGAAGACCTGTATGTACGTGTCCCTGTTGCTGGTCGGATTTTGAAAATTAACACCCGTGTGGGCGAGCAAGTCAATACCAGTCAAGGTATTGTGGAATTGGGACGAATTCACCAGATGTATGCGATTGCAGAGGTCTATGAAACTGATATCGGTCTTGTAAAGCCAGGACAACGGGCAAGTATTATCAGCGAACATGGCGGCTTTGATAGAAAAATTCACGGTACCGTTGACCACGTTGGGATGCAAATTAAGAAGCAAGATGTTCTAAGTGCCGACCCCGCCGCTGATAAAGATGCCCGGGTGGTCGAAGTTAAAGTCCGGATTGACCCGAAAGATAACGATCAAGTCGCTGGTCTAACCAATCTGCAAGTCCGCATCACGATTGATTTAGAACGTAGAGTATAAGTCATGAAACTCTTTTCTTTACAGGCTTTGTTCAAGCGGTTTTGCCAAGAGCCTCCTTTAGGCTGGGCACAGTTGAGTCATCAAAAAGTGCGATTGCTCGTAGCCTTAACAGGTGTTGCCTTTGCCGACATTTTAATCTTCACGATGCTAGGTTTCAAGGAAATGTTTTTTGAGGGTTCTACCTTTACCCACAATCATCTACAAGCCGATCTGGTGTTAATTAGCCAGCGAACGGAGGCATTGTATTACGGACGAACCTTTTCCCGAAGACATTTATATCAGGCTAATGCAGTTGAAGGGGTTACCTCTGCTGACCCACTCTATGTTTCAGAAGCTGGTTGGGTCAATCCCTGGGATCGGAAAATCACTAGTGTCATTGTTCTAGCCTTCGATCCCGCCCGACCGATTCTGGATTTACCCGAAGTCAACGAACAACTCGACCAGATTAAACTGCCCAATGTTTTTTTACTTGATCGTAAATCTCAGCCAAAGCTTGGTCCTGTTGCTAAGACCCTTGGACAGGGAGAAACGGTTACCACTGAGATTTCAGGACGTCGCATTAAAGTCGGAGGATTATTTACTTTGGGGAGTAGTATTTTTACGGACGGTCATATGATTACCAGCGATTGGAACTATTTGCGTTTATACGGTAAAGATAGTCTTGATAACGTCAATCTAGGAGCACTAACTCTGGAACCTAATGCTGATATCGAAACCGTTCGCCAGACCCTTCAAAATCGTCTCCCTAAGGATGTTAAGGTACTCACTCCTAAAGAGTTTATTCAAACTGAGATTACTTTCTGGACAAAAAGACCAGCCGGAGTAATTTTTAATTTTGGTGCCATCATGGGTGCAGTGGTGGGTATAGTAATTGTCAATCAAGTGTTATATTCCGATGTCAACGATCATCTCCCTGAATATGCGACCCTCAAAGCCATGGGGTATTCAGATCGCAGACTGCTAAGTGTAGTATTTCAAGAAGCTATTATCCTAGCTCTGTTAGGATTTTTACCAGGCTATGGTATCTCACTAGGAATGTATGATTTACTGGCATTTTTGACCAAAATTCCTCTTGGAATGCGGCTTGGGGTGACATTACAAGTATTTATTGCAACAGTTACGATGTGTATGATTTCAGCAGCTATTTCGATGCGAAAACTGAACTCTGCCGATCCGGCAGATGTGTTTTAGATTTCAATCTATTTTAATTCGATCTATTTTAGGTTTTAATGATGTCTCAAATACCTGTTGTTACTGTTCGTCATCTGAATCACGCCTTTGGTAGGGGCGAGTTACGTAAACCGGTTTTGTTTGATGTTGATTTGGATATCAGTGCAGGAGAAATTGTTTTGTTAACAGGACCTTCTGGTAGTGGGAAAACCACCCTACTGACCCTAATCGCAGGGTTACGATCTGTGCAGGACGGTAGTGTAAAAATCCTGGGACAAGAACTCTTCGGGGCAAATAAGCAGCAATTGGTACAGGTTCGCAACCAGATTGGCTTTATTTTTCAGGCTCATAACTTACTGGCTTGTTTAACTGCTCAACAAAATGTGGGTATGTCGTTGCGCTTACATCCAGAACTACCCGTTGAAACCCGAGTTTCTCGCTCGAAAGCGATTCTAGAGGCGGTTGGTATGGGCGATCGGGTCAATTATTATCCTGATAATCTTTCAGGAGGACAAAAACAACGGGTTGCGATCGCAAGAGCATTGGTTAGCGAGCCGAAAATAGTTCTTGCGGATGAACCAACTGCAGCCCTGGATAGCAAGTCTGGGCGTGATGTGGTTGACATCATGCAAACGCTGGCGAAACAACAAGGTTGCACAATTCTCCTGGTAACACATGATAATCGCATTCTCGATATTGCCGATCGCATTGTGCATATGGAAGACGGTCGCTTGGCTCGAGATACGGCTCTAGTAGGTAGTGAAAGGTCATAACGCATACCAAAGCCTTTAAATAAAAGCTACCAAGGTAAACGACTACCATCCCAAGAGAAAAACTCCCCACTATCTTCCTTATCCAAATTATTAATCACAGCAAATAATTGATTTACCGTCCGCTCCACTGAAAAAAGCTTTTCTGGTGGAACATTTCTTTGAAATGGTTCGGAAAGACGCGTATCAGTCGTCCCTGGATGTAAAGTAACAACTATCGTATTAGGGCTTTTACGTCCATATTCAATCGCAACGGTACGCATAAACATATTGAGTGCGGCTTTAGAAGCACGGTAACCATACCAACCACCTAATCTATTGTCGCCAATGCTGCCAATTTTAGCCGAAATACAAGCAAATACACTTTGGGAATCGTGGCGAAATAAGGGCAAAAGATGTTTTGCAAGCAAAGCCGAACTAATGCTATTTACTTGAAAGTAACGCAGTAAATTTTCTGAGTTAAGTTGTCTGAGACTTTTTTCTGGTTGTAATGTCTTGTCATGTAGCAGACCGACACAGTTAATTACTAAGTTTAGTTTATCGGTTGACTCGCTAATAACTTTAATACTTTCAGCAATTTGTTGTTCATCCGTAACGTCCATCAACAGACAAATTAACCGTTGGGGATATTTTTCTGCTAGAGCAATTAGTTCGGAAGCAGAGTTGCGGTCGCGATAAGTAGCGTAAATTTTTCCATACTCTTGGTTTTCAAGTAATTTACTCACAAAACCAAAGCCAATACCTCTGTTTGCACCAACAATTAAGGTATTGGCATTATTAGTATTATTAATTACGGACATTATGGGGAATTGGGAATTTGCTATTGGGCTATGTGAGTAATAACGGCAATTATAAGTCTGGAGAATTATAAATTTTGAGAATTATAAATTTTGAGAATTACAAATTTTGAGAATTACAAATTTTGAGAATTATAAATTTTGAGAATTACAAATTTGGAGAATTAAAAATATGGAATATTATCCATTAATTTATCCAAACCGCCGATAGTTGCAATGATACCGCAAAATATCGCTAATAACGAACTGCCAATTATTCCTTGAGCCAAAGAAATTGGAACATGAAAATAAGCTGAATAAGACCAAGCGATCGCAGCTAAGAAAAGTCCCACAGCTAAGCCAGATATAAAGCGTTTCATAAAATTTATACTCCCAGTGTTTTAAGTCTGAAGACCCTCATTGGAACTTGTTGTTTCCTTGCAAATATATAATTCAGTCATAGTCCAATACCGTTCAGTTAAGAATTTTTTTGAAACAAATAGTACTGTAGAGACGCGCCACGGCGCGTCTTCACATACTAAAATCATCGCTAAAAAACCTTAACTAACCATATTCAGTTATAGTTCTCTTTGAGAGGACTTATGCTGTTAGACGGCAGTTTACAACCGTCAGCGGAATTTTGAATCCATGAGTGAGATTGGAATTGAAAACTATTCCCAATCCCCAATCCCTAATCCCTAATCCCTAATCCCTAATCCCCAACATTAACCAATAAAGCAACAGGAAACTTTTGTAAAATATCCCGGATCCACAAAGTATCTTCACCCTCGACCGTCTTTCCGGTGATAATATCTCGCCAGACGGGAGTAGAATCTGCAGGTGGTATAATGCGAGTTTCTTGCCAAACCTGTTCTCCGAAGGGATATTCACCTTCAGGAACCAAAGATGATAAAAACCGGGGTGCGACCGTGATTATTTTTTGTTCCGGTAATTCCCGCGCAAAACCGACAATATGGGTTTTCAAACTTCCTGCAACGGTAAGTTTTTCGTATCCTCCCCGTTGGAATACATCCAAATATTCTTTTCTGGCTTGCAGGACTTTGTAAATTAGAAACAGTTTGATTTTCCCATTTTCAGGGTTTTGTAACAATTCGGCAATTAAACCATCCAAGTCAGACTCGCTTCTGGTTTTGATTTCTTCTAAATATTTTTGTCTGATCTGGAAGTCTACCGGACGTCGGTTGTCCGGATCTACTAAACTCAGATCCCAAAGCTCCGTTCCTTGGTAAAAATCGGGTAATCCAGGAACTGTTATTTTCAGCAACGTCTGGGAAAGAGAGTTCAACATCCCATAATGTTGAATTTTCCGCTGAAAGGGAAGAAAAGCTTGGAGAAATGGATTATCTTCCGTATCTTTTAGAACTCTTTGAGCAAATTGAGTAAATGCATCTTCATAGACGCTATCGGGTTTCAACCAGGCTGTATGAACCTTTGCTTCGCGAATCGCTTTGATAATATACTCCTTAATCCGCTCCACAAAAGTTGGGTATTCATCCTTTTCAAAGGGAAATGCACCAATTAGGGTTTGGTAGAAAAAGTATTCATCGTTGGGTGTGGGTACGTCCCTTCCACCAACACATTCTTTTTCACCTGCATTAATTTCTCGCCATTCTTTCAGATGCTTTTCCCATTCTTGAGGAATTTCAGATAGTACATTAATTCTCGCTCTCACATCTTCGCCGCGTTTGGTATCGTGAGTTGCAGTAGCATTCATTGCATGGGGCCATTGGCCGCAACGCTCTTGGTTATAATGATGAAAATCTTCCAAAGAAATCCCAAACTGCTCAGGATGTGAACCCACCTCGTTGAGGGAGAGCAAGCGGTTATAAATGTAGAGAACGGTATCTTCTACTCCCTTCGCCATTAAGGGTCCGGTAAACTGTTGCAAGCGCATTAAAAAATGCAACCACTGATTTTGGTCTTCTTCTGTCAGGTGTTCGTCAAACTCCAGAAGTAAGAATTTTTCGATAAAAGCTAGTTCGTTTAAAAAGTTGGGAATATTTTTCTTCGCTTGGTTTATCACTTGTACCATATATTCCCGGTCTGACGAACTCGCACCGTTGCGATCAATATAAGTCCGATAAACGGGAAATAACGCCATAATTTCTACCAATGCGGCTTTTAAACCATAGGTGGTAAAGTCACTGGCATAGCGATAACGATAGGAAATTTGCTTTAATAAATGTGCTAAATTATCAATATCTCCAGCTAAATGTTTTCCAATAATTAATCTTTTATTCTCATCAATTAATTGTTGGGGAGAGACAGCTTTTTTGATAAATCCTTGATAAATAGCATTAAATTCGTCTTCAGAAGATTGCTGACATAAAAGATTATTCACCTGATTGAGAAAATCGTATCCTGTCGTCCCTTGAATCGGCCAGTTTAATGGTAATTCTTCTTGAGGTTCTAGAATTTTCTCTACTACCAAGTATACCTCTGGGGCTTTTTCCCTCAAACGATTGAGATATTGGGCTGGATCGTAAAGACCATCAATATGATCGATTCTTAAACCGGTAATTTTCTTGTCTTCAACTAACTGAAAAATTAGGTCGTGGGTAGTATTAAAAACTTCTTCTTCTTCTATCCTTAAGGATATTAAATCATTAACTGTAAAGAAACGTCGGTAATTTAATTCTTCATTACCTACTTTCCAGTAAGATAATCGGAAAAATTGCTCTCCCAACAAACTTTCTAAAAGATTAAAACTTTCCGGTTCCCCTGCTTTACCATTAAATAATTTAATATTTTCTTCAATAAATTTCTGAACATCTGCAGAATCATTCCACAGTTCCCACAACATCCGTTTTACGAAGCTAATTTGATTGTAACGCTCTCTAGCTTCCTCTCCAGATGCAACGTACTTTAAAGCATAAAGTACGCCCAACAATTTCACATAAGCGGGATGCTCTCTTCCTAATTTTTCCCGCAAACGTTCTAAACCATAGGTAAAAACCTGACTGTAAGATTCGATGCGGATTGGATATTTGAGACCATAATAGTTAATAGTTAAACCACTTTGCTCGTACTGTAGTTGTAGCTCTCCGGATTCAAGACAATCACCATAAAATTTACCTAAAAAAGGTGCTAGAACTTTACCGCGAATATCTTCATAGGCGTGATTCCAATTAATATCAAAAAAATTATGATATTGGGAATCAGAACCATTTTCCAAAACATCAACAAGTATATAATTTTGACTATCAAATGCCATATGATTGGGAACTATATCTTGCACCCAACCAATCTTATGTGACTGTAATTCTTCGATTAGTTTTTCAAAACTTTTCATTCCTCCCAATTCTGGATTTATACTGTTGGGATCGACAGTATCATAACCGTGAGTACTACCTTTTCTCGGTGTTAAAATTGGTGAGGCGTAGACTTCAGAAATTCCCAAAGCAGCTAAATAATAAGCTATATCATTGGTTTGCGCAAAACCAAATTCCGGATTAAATTGTATCCGATAAGTCGCTACAGGTATTTGCATCATAGCAATTTAAAACCACAAGGATAAATTATTTTTTGCTGGTAATTTGTAATTAGGTAATTTGTAATTAGGTAATTGGTAATTAGGTAATTGTTAATTAGGTAATTGGTAATTGGTAATTGGTAATTAGTAATTAATAACTTATGACTCCTTATTTGTTATTTATTTTGTTTCTGATTTATCTTCGCCCACTGGCTCATTTCTAACCCCAATTCCTAATCTCCAATCCCTAATCTTCTAATTCGTGTAAACTACGACGCTATGAGGATTTAATGATATTTTCTGGTTTTTCACTTGTTTGTCTGGGTTATCTAACTTTTGTGGAATATTAGAACCTTCCTCACTCCACTTAGATTCAGCAGAATCTAGCAATTTTTTCCAATTACCTTCGGGTAAATTAATAGAAATTTCTGTAACAGAACTATCAAAATTCATCCAACATAAAACCTGATTTCTGCCTTCCCAGCGTCGCAAACACAACACCTTTTCCGGTTCTACAATCGATACTTCTAATTGTTTGCAATCAAGTTTTGCTAGTGCGGGATTTTGTCTGCGCAGTTGTAGTAATTTCTGGTAGAACTGCCATAATACTTTATGCTTACCTTGACGATGTAGATCCCAATTCAGGTGCGATCGCTTGAAAGTTTCTTCTGCTTGGGGGTCTGGAGCTTCTCCTTCAGCATGGAAGGCTGCAAACTCAGATTTTCGACCTTCCCGTACTGCTTCAATTAAACCCGGATCCCCGTGACTAACAAAGTAAAGAAATGGTGCTGTTTCGCCATATTCCTCACCCATAAACAACATGGGAACAAAAGGAGAAAGTAAAATAACAGCAGCTGCAAGCTTTTGGGCTTCAAAGGAAATTAAACCTGTTAAGCGATCGCCCAACATTCGATTTCCGACTTGATCGTGATTTTGAGCGCAAACAACGAATTGTGAAGCCTTACAGTCACTAGGATCGTTACCATGGTATCGTTGGCGAAATTCAGAATAATCCCAGGTGTAAACATAACCACAACGATAAATTTTGGCTAATTGCTCTAATTTGCCAAAGTCTGCATAATAACCCTGCTTCTCTCCGGTTAATAGGGTGTGCAAAATATGATGAAAGTCATCACTCCATTGAGCATCAATACCATAACCTCCAACCTCTTGAGAGCGAATAATTCTAGCATCATTAAGATCGCTTTCGGCGATTAAATAATATTTGCGTCCCTGGTTCTGAGAATATTTTGTAACAGCTTCAGCCATTTCTTGCAAGATATGTTTAGCCCCATAATCATAAATTGCATGAACTGCATCTAAGCGCAAAGCATCAATATGATAATCTTCAAGCCAGTACAGAACATTCTCTACAAAATAATTACGAACTCCATCACTATAGGCATCATCATAATTTATCGCACTACCCCAGGGAGTTTTGTATTTATCGGTAAAGTAAGTTTGCAATCCCCACAAATAATTACCTTCCGGCCCAAGATGATTGTAAACTACATCAAGAATTACTGCTATTCCTTGTTGGTGGCAGGCATTAACTAATTGTTTTAAGCCGTTAACACCACCATATGAATTTTGGACTGCGTAGGGGAAAACGCCATCATATCCCCAATTACGTTCTCCTGGAAACTGTGCAACGGGCATAATTTCGATTGTATTGACACCCAGTTCCCGGAAATAGGAAAGCTTATCAATAATCGTAGTAAAGGTACCTTCTGAAGTAAAGGTTCCCACATGTAATTCGTAAATTACCATTTCTTCAACTGCAATGCCCTTCCACTCTCGGTCATTCCAAGTAAAAGCATTGCGATCAATTACTTCAGAAGGTCCGTGAACTCCTTTTGGTTGAGAATTAGAAGCTGGATCGGCTCGGTCTTCCCCATCAATTTGATAAAAGTAAAGAGTTCCGGGTTCAATACCTGGAATTTCACCTTCCCAATAACCCCTTTCAGTTTGCTCCAAAGAAACTATTTTTTCTTCTGGGGTAAGCAGGTGAACTGCAACTTCTTTAAAAAGTGGTGCCCACAGGGTAAATTTACAAATATTATTGCCTAAGTATTGAGAACCGATACGCATATAAAAAATGTTTGTACAGGTGTTTACTCGATATTAGTCCCTAAATTGGGGCAAATAAATTTTGAGCGTAATGTTATATATTTGTATTACTTTTCCTTCTATATTATCGACTATTTATGCTAGTGGTTTGTAAATAGTAATTTGTAGGTGGTGGTGCTAGGATTCATCTAAGTATAGTTTAGAACTAAAATCGAATTTATTATTAACTAAATTTATCTCTACTGACTTCTATCTCAAGATCTAAACATTTAGATTATTACTGGTAATATAACTATAATCTAGAAATATTAGTAATAAATGTGATTCGTGGTTAAATAATATTTTCAGAGAAATGGCTTGGAGACACAGCTATAATATTTGATTTTTGATAAATCCATTCTGCAGAAGTATTCCCAAATCCAGTAAGGCGAGATAGAACTATTAGAAATTGTCTACTTCCATAAATTATTTCTGATTATTATCTGCCACTTTAGATCGGCTCCGTGGAAATTATGGGTTCTCCCTTAAGAAGGAAATTACAGCCAAACAAAGTTCAAAAAATAAAGCACTCTAAAAGATTAGTCTCCAGACAAATGACTTGATTTATTGTCCTTTATATGATGCAGATACAATAATTACTTAAAATAAAGCTATCCTTGAAATCAAGGAATAAGGGATATTGAAAAGATATTTGAGCAGACACAGGTATTACAGCAAGAAAAATTCAATTAACAACCCTAAATTATTTCTTAATTTACACATAAATACAAATGTATTACATTCCATACTTTGATTTCATAAATTTCATAGTTTTATAAAACCTCTACATATTACAGATAATATTAGTGATTTTCATAACAATCGCTTTAAGTTTATCAATCAACCGACTTAAGATAATTTTTACTTATTGTATTAATTTGTTTATGTAATAGTATTTTTTGAATAGTGGCTTTACTTGCTTCAAGGTCTTCAACACATTTCTACGCTTAATCTCATAAAGCTGAGAGATTAAAGTCATAAATAATTTAAGGAGAAAAAACAAATATAACGATCTGAAAAACAGTATAGCGCTACGCGCAAGTAAAAAGTAAAAAGTAAAAAGTAAAAAGTAAAAAGCCTAACACGTGTGGCTTTTAGGGTTAATACATGTCCTAACGTAACTTCGTAGTGCTATAAATACCTAACTTGCTCTTAAAAGCTTCTTAAACTTTTTAAATCCCTTGCAAATATTTTCTCCAAATTTTAAATACTGTTTTAGGGATAACATTATTTATATCCGAAAACAAATGATCCCCTAAACTCCAAGGATAAATATCACTGTGATTTTGTCATCTCTCCTAGGAAGTAAAAATTAATGAGATATAATTCTGTTGATTGTCTTTTCTAATAGTTGTTTTCAAATGACCTAAAAATGAGGCAGATAGTAAAAGTCGTAAGAATACTTACGATAGCTAACGTGTATAAAACATTAAGCTCAATTTAACAGCAAATCACTCTTGATAAAAGAATAAATGTAATATTTACAACTTATTTATTAAGATTATTTTAAATTGACTATAACGTTTGAGATCACTGTTAACTTCCCCATAGTTGGGATAACATTTTTTCAAGCTATGAATCGAATCGTTTTTATGCCTCGGTTAACTACCGGGGTTTTATTTTTTAAAATCCTATTACGAAGTAAAATTAAAAAAAAGATCGAATTTAGCAAAAATATTTTTCTTGAGCCTCAACTATAATGAGCAAAGTTTACTAATAGTTATTAGTGCCTATTAGTTGGCTATTCGTGAAATCTATCCGGGTATGATTAATTACATTTATTTGCTTTCCTCAATTATAAAAATCGAAAATGTAGGAATCATATTTGATTTTTTAATAATCAAACTGGATTGCTATAGTAAGCAAATAAGTAATTAGTAAGTAAGCAGGTAAGAAGCTTACTCTGTTTACTTACTACTAAAATGTTCCGAGTTCAAAGAGGAATAAAACAGTAATATAGGTACAATTAATACTTTTTATTCATTTCCTTAAAACTCATCAATAAATCTGCCTAATCTCTTCAAGATAATTAACGAGCGCGCTTCTACGCTAACCGGTTTATCATCAATGTAACGTTTTCCACGCCTAACAAATCGCTGTTTGGTGGTATCGACAATAGTCAACCATTCCCACTCTTGTAACCACTTGGGAATATTAAATTCCAGCATTTCATAATGGGCGTTAAAACATATGAGAAAATGTTCGTCAATGATACGTTCGCCGCGAGGACCAGGGGAAGCTATTTCCTCTCCGTTAAGATAAATTGCGATCGCTTTAGCAAAACCACTATTCCATTGTTCTTGGGTCATTTCACCCCCATCGGGGTTGTACCAACCAATATCGCGCACTGATGAACCGCGAATTGCTCTACCCAAAAACCATTTCCGGCGTCGGAATACTGGATGTCGCCGACGAAAATCAATTAATTGTCTGGTGAAGTCTAAAAGCGCCTCATTTTCTTCTTGTAAATCCCAATCCAGCCAAGAAATTTCGTTATCTTGACAGTAAGGATTGTTATTTCCCCCTTGAGTACGACCCATTTCATCTCCCATTAATAACATGGGTACTCCCTGGGAAAGCATTAAACTTGCGAGAAAATTACGCCGTTGCTTCTTCCGTAAAGTTAATACTTCTGGCTTATCTGTCTCACCTTCAGCGCCACAATTCCAGGAACGGTTATGACTTTCACCATCTCGGTTGTCTTCACCGTTAGCATCGTTATGTTTTTCGTTATAACTGACTAGGTCATTGAGGGTAAAACCATCGTGAGCAGTAATAAAGTTAATACTCGCACTCGGACTACGTCCATTTAATTGATATAAATCGGAGCTACCCGTAAACCTATAAGCAAATTCAGCTAAACTACTATCTTCACCACGCCAAAAATCACGTACGGTGTCCCGGTACTTACCATTCCACTCCGACCACAGCAAGGGAAATTCACCAACTTGATAGCCGCCTTCACCTACATCCCAAGGCTCAGCAATTAACTTTACATCTGCTAAGACTGGATCCTGGTGAATGATATCAAAGAATGCAGCCAACTTATCTACAGCATATAATTCCCGCGCCAGAGCCGAAGCTAAATCAAACCGGAAACCATCTACGTGCATTTCCAATACCCAGTAACGCAAGCTATCCATAATTAACTTGAGTACTTGGGGGTGACGAACGTTAAGGGAATTACCACAACCAGTAAAATCCATGTAGTAACGGCGATCGCCATCTACCAAACGGTAATAAGAAGCGTTGTCAACACCACGCAGGGATACAGTTGGTCCCATGTGGTTACCTTCACCAGTATGGTTATAGACCACATCCAAAATTACTTCAATTCCAGCTTTATGCAGCGCCTTAACCATCTGCTTAAATTCTTTGACCTGTTGTCCCAAAGAACCAGTTGCACTGTAACCGGAATAGGGGGCAAAATAACACATCGAGTCATAGCCCCAGTAATTTTTTAAACCCTTATCAATTAAATGCCCTGGATAGGATAGAAAATGGTGAATGGGCATTAATTCCACCGCCGTTACCCCTAAGGACTGGAGATGGGAAATTGCCGCCGGGTGTGCTA
The DNA here is from genome assembly GCF_030065675.1 of Mastigocoleus sp. MO_188.B34. GTDB lineage: Bacteria > Cyanobacteriota > Cyanobacteriia > Cyanobacteriales > Nostocaceae > Mastigocoleus. The sequence continues at coordinate 36,830 of NZ_JASJDK010000017.1, forward strand.
ATCCTGCGTAGGTACCCCGTAACCTTGGGGGAATTTCCGGATGCAATTTAGTAAAACCTTTAACATGCATTTCGTAGATAATCGTTTCATATTCTGGGGTTTGTAGAAGTTTATCTCCTTCCCAGTCAAAAGACTCATCTACGACTACTCCTTTTGGGATTAAATGAGCGTCATTAAGATCGGAAAATCCTAGATCTTCATTAGGGTCATCCCAGCGATAACCAAAAATTTCTTCACCGAATTGGATATCCCCATCAATAGCCCTTGCATAGGGGTCAATTAGTAGTTTGTTGGGATTGAAGCGATGTCCTTCGTGGGGTGCAAATGGACCGTGAACTCGAAATCCATAACGCTGTCCCGGACCAATTGAAGGTACATAACCGTGCCAAACAAAGTTACTGACTTCCCTTAATGCTAACCTGCTTTCTCTTCCTTGTTTGTCGAACAAGCATAATTCTACAGCTGTTGCATATTCGGAAAAGAGGGCAAAGTTTGTGCCTTGACCATCCCAAGTTGCACCTAAAGGATAAGGCTTTCCAGGCCAAAGTGATAAAAACATCTGAAAAATACTCGAAATATGAGATTTAGTTGAAATCTAGAAACTAAAAACTTTAGAAACCAAGGACTTTAGAGACCAAGAATTTTAGGAACCAAGAACTTTAGAAACTAAAAACTTTAGAAACTAAAAACTTTAGAAACTAAGAACTTTAAAACTAAATCGCAGTAAAATTTCATTACAAAAATTCACCTTTACATCAATCACTTATCATATCAGGGCTGTTATCCCAAAGCTCACAAATTTAACATTGAATGACACGAATTACCTAAAACTACACTTAAATTTTAAGAAAATATTTTCCTGCTGTCAGTCAGAATTGACACTAATGCTGCGTTAACAAGCAAAAATATAATTAATAAATTGATTATTTAAGTTTGTAGTTGCGCTTTAGCGCTCTTTAAAAAAACTTATTAGACAAAAATCTAACGATCAACAAAATGATTTGCGAAATTTGTAGTTGGACTTTTTATTTGAAAAAACATTATAGAGACGTAGCAATGCTACGTCTCTACCAACCAATTCAGGTATATTGTCTGATGAAGAATATACAAATGGGTATATTATGCAATCAGTTTTCTTGATTCTTCATGGGAAGAACCATTCCAAAACGGTTTTGAATTGACTATAACTGGAATCTCTGCGGTTATACGAACTTCTTCACCTTGGTGATAAATAACTAGTTCTGAACCTTGCTCCAGCAAATAACTTGCCGAATTTTCCTCCATGTGAACCCGTAAAACTCGATCGCCCACCTTCAGAGAGAAACGTAGGTTTTTCATATCTTGGGGTAACCTGGGATTAAAAGATAAAGTGCCATTATCATCTCGCATTCCAGCGATACCATAAATCATCAACATCCAAGAACCACCCATCGCAGCCATATGGCAGCCATCTTTCACGTTACCACCAAGATCGTTGAGATCCATGAACATTCCACGGTAAAAATATTGCCAAGCTTTTTCTAAATATCCCATTTCAAAAGCCATGACACCTTGAATCGAAGCAGAAAGGGAAGAATCACCGGTGGTTAACGGGTCGTAGTAATCGAAATTACTTTTTTTCAGTTCTGGAGAAAATTCCGAACCCAATAAAAACATCGCCAACATTAGATCGGCTTGCTTAATTACTTGATGGCGATAAATAACTAAAGGATGATAATGCAGCAATAAAGGATATTTATGAGCGGGAGTATTTTCAAAATCCCAGACTTTCTTATTGAGGAAATCATCATCTTGGGGATTAATACCCATCTCCTCTGCAAAAGGAATGTACATTTTAGCTGCTGCTTGTTTCCATTCCTCAACCTCAGACATATCCAAGTTGGTGCTATCTAATAAAGATGCGAAGCGATCGGGATAATCTTGAAATATTGATTCGATGGTTTGAGCTGCATACTGTAAATTTTGCCGCGCCATCATATTAGTGTAGATATTATTATTGACGACAGCAGTATACTCATCTGGTCCAGTTACACCATGAATGTGGAAAGAGTCACCTTCAAAAAATCCTAGGTCAACCCACATTCTGGCGGTTTCTACCAACATTTCCGCACCTTCGCGATACAGAAAATTTTCATCTCCTGTTACTTCAACATATTTCTTCAGAGCATAGATAATATCAGCATTGATGTGATACTGGGCTGTTCCAGCTGGGTAATAAGCTGATGCTTCCTCGCCGTTAATAGTTCTCCAAGGAAATAATGCACCTTTAAGATTTAAGTCTCGAGCGCGTTTTCTTGCTTCATCTAACATTGAATAGCGGAACTTGAGCAAGTTTTTCGCAGAACGAGGTGCGGTATAGATTAAAAATGGTAGTAAATATATTTCAGTATCCCAAAAATATTGTCCTTCGTATGCCTGTCCGCTTAGACCCTTCGCAGGAATACCATTTCCTTCTGCTCTTGCTGAGGCTTGAAGAACATGGAATAAGTTAAAGCGAATAGCTTGCTGTAGTTCTGTTGTTCGTTGATAAGCTTCTACAGAATCCGAGCTACCCTCTATTAAAATATCACTCTGATGCCAAAACTCATCTAAATATTGCTTTTGAGTAGATAAAATGCTGTCCCAACCAAGGAATACTGCTCTATTCAAAGTTCTTTCAACTCGAGAGCATAACTCGTTGGGAATATCGCTATGGTCAGTATGGTAACTAATATATTTTATAACCTTAATTGGTACCCCTGCCCGGGCATCAACAGAAATAGAAACCTTACCAAAATCTTGAGCGCATTCGCTGTTGTATTCGTAGGGACAATCTGTTTCGATTTCATGTTCTATCCCACAAGCAAGGTTAATTTTGCTATTGCGGGTCGTATGGCTGAGTACAATTCTACGGTCTTTAGAATAATAAATTTGTGGGATTAAAACTTGACCTTTAAAACCCTTTGCTCTTCGGGGGTCACCATCATTTGATTGGTTGCAAGGGTCATTACGCATTTCCGAACAAATCACCACAGAGGCGTTTGCATTCAGAACTTTTACTTCGTAAGCAATTGTTGCTAAATGCTTGTACTTATATGAAACCAGTCTGGTTGATTTAATCGAAACCTGCTTCCCGGATGCTGTTTCCCAAAGTAATTCCCGCTCCAGAGTACCGGTTTTCATGTCCAAGCTACGTTGGAAAGCAAGCAAGTTAGCTACAGGTAAATAAAAGCATTCATCATCCACATACAGCTTAATGATTTTGCTATCTGTAACATTAACGATAGTCTGTCCGGTTTTGGCAAAACCATAAGCTTCTTCACCGTAAACTATGGGCCATTTTTCATAGAACCCATTGATAAAAGTACCATTTTCAGATACAGGCTTCCCTTCTTCGCTAACTCCTCGCATCCCCAAATAGCCATTACTAACGGAAAACATAGTTTCCATCTGAGCAAGAAAACGAGGATAGTATTGCTTCTCTACTATCCGCCAAGGATCGACAGGGTATACATGCTTGGGAAGATTAACGGGTTCTCGTCGGGACATATATAAATCTCTAACCTCTATAGCGTCAACATTTTTTTCTAGACAGTCTTAACAAGCAAAAATGATACCTACTTAATTTTGTTGGAGAAGTGGTTTGAAAAGTATTCACAGCAAGCAAATCTCTACCAACCTAATTTAAATATCAAGTGGATTTCAAGTTCAAAATTTCAAGTTCAAAATTTCAAGTTCAAAATTTAAAACCCAAAGGTTGAAACCCGAAAAACTAGGCTCATACATAGTAGACATAGATTTATAACTTTAAAGCTATAACTCCCCGTAAAACCCTTACATTCCCATAATTGCTAAAACTTACAAACTAATTTACCGTGCAGTAATTTATCAGAAAACTACTGAAAATAAAGTCAAAAAACTGCATAACAAATCAGAATTTGGACTGACACACATCAGTCCAAAATAGCAATTTGAGCAAAGTTGTCCGACAAAAGACCTAGGGGGTTAAGCAAGACGAATAACTATCGTGTATCTTGCATTAATAAGAATAACACCCATAAACTTTAAATACAGCAGTATCAGTAAAAATACTTGTTTAAAATTATTTATAACTTAATTATTCAACTTCCACAATTGTCACAACTAAATTTTCATACATTCCTTTTGGAAAATCATCCTATTTTTAATACAAATTAGTAATAAAAAACCGTGAAGAGATTGAAAAGTCAATGTAAATTCTATTTGTTGTATTATTTTTAACTTTTTATAAGAATCATTAACAAGTGCTACTAAAGTATAAAAGATCAAAGAAAACAATAATTTATAAACAGAAGCACAAACAGAACAAAGCGACTTTTACCTTTGCCAATCCTCTGATTGGGGATATTTTTTAAAGCACATCTAAATAATTTATGTAAATTTTATGTAAGATTGTTAGCACTAAGTTTTATGTTATTTATAGAAAATCAATCTACGTAGTTATTTCTGAGATTTTAATTAGTTAATTGATGATGAATTGGTAATAGATAACTGGTAATTGCTTTTAACACTCAGCACAATGTTAGGCGTGGGTTACTGTATTGTGTAAGCAATTGCGTAAACGGTAATTAGGCAGTTGGCAATTATTAACGGGAAATCGCTGACAACTGAGTAGTAGCTAGATGATTTATTGGGTATTTAATTATTTAGCTATTAGCATCGTTAAACGAATAATAAAGCCTGACAAGATTTGCCCAAAAGTCGTTTAAATCTCGTTACAGAATGTTGCTTTGTTTCAGAAAACTGGGACTTATGTACATAAAATGCTTTATTTTCAGTTGAGGACTTAAAATTTCATGCTCTATGTACAAGCCTTTCCTGGAATTTTTAGAAGCGGAGCTTTTCAGGCAATTTGATTTGCAAAGCCGCTCTATTCCCCCTGGTCTGGAGCTTAACGTTAGCGAACGCGGCAGGCATCCGGCGACTATTCGCAGTTGGTGTTATCAATGTAGGGATTTAAGAAAAATCCGCTACACGTACATTGATGCGGGAAAAAGTGCCCAGATTTTTAATAGCGTAATTTATCCGAGTCATTGCTACGACTTACCGCTACTGGGAATAGATTTTTTATCTTTTGGCAACGTAAAAAATCTAATTGTGTTGGACTTCCAACCTTTATTTCAGGATGAAGTTTATCAGCAGAAATATATAGAGCCATTAAAACAGCTACATGATAAATATCCCGATCTGTCACAGGATTTGGAAATGAAGTTTTATGACGCCAATCAATATTTCTCCAAGTTCCTGTTGTTTGCCAAAACAGATGCAGAAACTGTCGCAACAAGGGTTTTTGCTGCTTTTCAAGATTATCTAAGTTTATATTGGAAAATGCTTGCCCAAGCTGAGCCCCTCACAGACCAGAAAGATATTGAGCGAATAATAAAGGCTCAAAAAGATTACGACCAATACAGCGCTGAGCGCGACCCAGCTTCCGGTTTATTTAGTAGCTACTTCGGACATGAGTGGTCAGAACGCTTTCTTTATGAGTTCTTGTTTGAAGATGCTGTTCCTTTAGCGGTTGGTGCAGTGAAGAGATGACATTATATCAACCGTTTCTCGATTATGCGATCGACTATATGAAATCGCGATCGCAGTTGGACAGCTATCCAATTCCTTCAGGATTTGAATCTAAAGAAGCTGTAACGGGTAAGGGCAAGAATCAGGTAACCGTTACGACTACGAGTTATGGGTTCCAAACTGCTAAACTAAGGCAAATTCGAGCAGCCCATGTCCGAGGTGGAAAAGCGCTACAGGTACTTAACTTCGTAATTTTTCCCCGTTTGAATTACGATTTACCTTTTTTTGGGGCTGACCTAGTTACTTTACCTGGGGGACATTTAATCGCCCTGGATATGCAGCCCTTATTTAGAGATGAGGCAGAATATCAAGCAAAATACACCGAGCCGATTTTGCCAATTTTCCAAAATTACCAGAAGGATTTACCTTGGGGTGGAGATTTCCCCGCAGAAGCAAGTCAATTCTTCTCCCCCGCTTTTCTCTGGACTCGTCCTTCCGATACGGCGATCGTAGAAAATAAGGTATTTGCAGCATTTAAAGATTATCTCAAGGCTTATTTTGATTTCGTGGAATCAGCAGAACCTGTGGAAGATTCTCAAAGTTTAGAAGCCATTGAGCAAGCCCAACTACGATATTTACGCTATCGAGCAGAAAAAGACCCAGCAAGAGGAATGTTTAAGCGGTTCTACGGGGAAGAATGGACTGAGGAATATATCCACGGTTTTCTGTTTAATCTCGAAAGGGAATTGCTCAGCATTCATTAAATATTTATTTGTTAAAACTTTATTAAGTCGAACTAGTAAAGCATCATATTAATTTAAGCCCTCCTCCTATTTTTAGGGGGGCTTAAAAATATTAAAAATTCTTGATTGATTATGGTTTGTGTTAACACTCTAGCTGTAGATAGTAGGGTGCTGCAAAAAGACCACATAAACCTTATCCTAGAAAATTTATATCCACAGCCAATGAAGTTAGACACTAACAAAATTAAAACTTTATCTGGGAGTTAATAAGGGAAAGGGGGAAGAAGACGAAATGAAGAAAAACAGGCTTTAATCACTTTTACTTATGCCCCTGAAAACCTGAACCAGTATCATACTGAAGATACGCATGAAGTTTTGTAAATTTTTGCAATGGTGATGAAAATAAATCGTAATAAATAATGAGCCAACACCATTGTATAAAGGTGAATTGTAGGGGTAAAGGTTGGGAAAAGCCTGGATTATTCAAGTTTTTCAGCAATACTAAACAAGATGAAGTTTTGTGAAAAAAAAACTCATCTGTCACCCTGGAAAGCTTAGACTTATACATTGATGTCTGTTGTTAGTTTGTAACTAATCAGGCAGCAAACAGACAAAAGTTCGACTTTTGGAAACAAAACAAATCTTAAGGAAGCAGTTAGGAGATAAAGGCAATGTTAGATGCATTCGCAAAAGTAGTTTCCCAAGCTGATGCAAGAGGTGAGTATCTCAGTAATGCTCAATTGGATGCTTTAAGCGCAATGGTTGCTGATGGCAACAAACGGATGGATGTAGTAAACCGCATTACCAGCAATGCGTCCACTATCGTTGCTAACGCAGCTCGTGCATTATTTGCTGAACAGCCCCAGTTAATCGCTCCTGGTGGTAACGCTTACACCAGTCGTCGTATGGCTGCTTGCTTGCGCGACATGGAAATCATCTTGCGTTATGTAACCTACGCAATCTTCTCTGGTGATGCTAGCGTATTAGACGATCGCTGCCTCAATGGTTTGCGTGAAACCTATCAAGCTTTAGGAACCCCTGGTGCTTCCGTAGCAGTCGGCGTTCAAAAAATGAAAGACGCAGCAGTTGCAATTGCAGGCGATCCCAGCGGTATAACCCAAGGTGATTGCAGCGCGATCATGTCAGAAGTTGCAAGCTACTTCGATCGTGCGGCTTCCGCTGTAGCATAAGTCTCCAAGGCTTTCAAGGAAGCTTTGAGGAGCTACTTGATAGCTGTCACTTGGACAAAAAAATAAGTTTCAAGTTTCAAATCAAAATTTTGTAAAAAGGGAGATACCAAACCAATGAAAACCCCCCTAACTGAAGCGGTAGCAGCCGCAGATTCTCAAGGTCGTTTCCTAAGCAGCACAGAAGTTCAAACAGCTTTTGGTCGTTTTCGCCAAGCTTCTGCAAGCTTACAAGCTGCAAAGAGTTTAACCTCTAATGCTTCACGTTTGGCAGAGGGCGCTGCACAAGCAGTTTATAATAAATTCCCCTACACCACCCAAATGCAGGGTCCTAACTACGCTTCCAGTCAAACTGGTAAAGCAAAGTGTGTACGTGACATCGGTTATTACTTGCGGATGATCACCTACTGCTTGGTTGTAGGTGGTACAGGTCCAATGGATGATTACCTAATCAGCGGTTTGGCAGAAATCAACAAGACTTTTGAACTGTCTCCCAGTTGGTATATTGAAGCTCTCAAGTATATCAAATCTAACCACGGTTTGAGTGGAGATCCTGCTGTAGAAGCTAACTCTTACATTGACTACGCGATCAATGTTCTGAGCTAGATTTAGATCTAACTCTAGCCCGGAAAAGTAAGCAGTTCTTGTGGTTTTTGATCTGAGAGTTGTTTACTTTTCCGGGCACTTTTGTTTTTATTGGTAATTGGTAATGGGTAATTGGTAATTGGTAATTGGTGTTTAAAACGAGGGCTGTGGTTATACTCTCTGAGGTTATTGCTTGCTTTTGTTTTTTGAACTTATGCACTTTATGCACTATGTAATAAGCTTAGGACGTTGGTGTTCGCGCAGCGCGTTCTCACGCTGTTTGTCCTACGGACACGCTATGCTAACGTCGTAGACGCGGTCAAATCTACAACTAGTAAGCTTATGTCTTACGGACACGCATTAACGCAGTGTGACGCGACAGCGTCATAACCTACGGTACGCTTACGCTAGGCGCTAATGACTTTTGACTTATGTCCTACGGACACGCTCCGCTAATGACTTTTTACTTGCGCGTAGCACCACACCACTGTGGAATATTTGATGGCTAATATTTGATGGCTAATATTTGATGGCTATATTTAATAAATCTAAATTTTCTTTTGCAACCCAAAAAAAATACAACATCTTAATAACTTGACAATAAATAAGTGTTTGCTCTTTAAAGTATGAAGATTTAAATCAAAAGTTTAATAAGTTTAAAGATTTCAAAATATATTTTTACCTAAATTACGAAGAAATGTGAAATAAATCTCATTCCTAACTTCTAACTCCTTACTCCTTACAGACGTGACAGAGCCTACGGCGTCGGCGTTAGCCTCTGTCACGTCTCTACAACTCATTACTCATTACTCCCTAAACAATGTCCTATTCAACCGAGGAAAATTCAAACTCCACATCAGCAACAAGTGAAGCAATCCAAGGAGAATCTTTAACGATCGAGCAAGCGATCGCAAATTTAAAAGGTTCAGATTTAGGATTGCGTTTTTATGCTGCTTGGTGGTTGGGAAGATTTAGGGTAAATGAAGGGGAAGCTGTAACAAGGTTAATTACGGCTTTAGAAGATGAGGACGATCGCACCCCAGAAGGTGGGTATCCTTTACGTCGTAACGCAGCGCGAGCGTTGGGTAAAATTGGTGACAAGCAAGCTGTTAATCCTTTGATTGAGTCTTTGAAGTGTTCAGATTTTTATGTTAGGGAAGCAGCTGCTCAATCTTTGGAAATGTTAGGCGATCCAAATTCCGTTCCTCCTTTAGTGGAGTTATTAGAAAAAGGTTTAGACAATAATTCTTCAGAGAACAGTTCGCTAGAAAAAAAATTAATTTCCGAACCAGATTTTAAAGAACCCTACGACGCTATCATCGAAGCTTTGGGAACTTTAGGTGCGACTCAAACAATACCACTAATCAAACCGTTTTTAGAACATCCCATCCCTAGAATCCAATATGCTACCGCCCGAGCGATGTATCAATTAACTGGTGAAACAAGCTATGGAGAAATTTTAGTACGAGCTTTGGAAGTAGATGATTTGCAATTACGCCGAACTGCTTTGTCAGATCTAGGAGCAATTGGATATATGGGAGCAGCGAAAGCAATTTCCGAGACTTTGGCTGAGAATAGCTTAAAATTAATTTCCCTCAAAGGATTGCTAGAACGTGAAATCAAAGAAAATAGTACAGAAAAACTATCGGAGGATGCGATCGGAGTTATGAATTTGATGGATTCCTTACTTTAGTTTTGCGATGAGAAATTACGGAAAATGAATGGAATAGTTATGCTTCTACCAAACCCTCCTTAAAAAAATACCGCATACACAGATCTCAGTTAATAACTTAATGCTTGGATATGATCCCCCAACCCCCTTGGAAAGGGGGCTATGAACTCAAATTTCTTTATGTTTTGGATCCTCCTACTCCCTTGGAAAGATTGCTATAAACTCAACTTTACCTAGGTAGTATTGGATCCCCCAACCCCCTTGGAAAGGGGGCTTAAAACTAGGGGCTAAAGCTCAAAGTCCCCCTTCTCAAGGGGGATTTAGGGGGATCGTATCTCGCACTTAGGACAATAGATATCCCTCTTAATCACAAATACTTACAAAGTTCCGAGAAGATAACGTTCCCATTTTTCATTTCCTCATGTCTAATTCCCCAGTCCCCAATCCCCAAAAGCTAATCCGCGCTGTCGAAGAAGCAGATTCTTCCAGTAAATTATTAGATGCGGTTGAGGAGTTATCAGCAGCTTGTTTACCTGAAGCTATTCCCATCTTGATTGCGGCTTTAGGTTACAACAACCCAGGTGCAGCAGTTGCAGCGGTTGATGGGTTAGTACAATTAGGAGAACCCGCAGTTAAACCATTGCTGCAATTAATTGATGACCATAACTATACAGCAAGGGCGTGGGCAATTCGTGCATTGGCTGGAATTGGCGACCCTCGGGGACTTGATACTTTGTTAGATGCGGCAAAAAATGACTTTGCTTTGAGTGTAAGACGGGCTGCTGCTAGGGGTTTAGGTACGGTGAAGTGGGAGGAAATGGCGTCAGAAAAGTTAGTTTCGGCTCAAGAGTCGGCGTTGGAAGCGTTGTTAATTGTTTGTCAAGATCCGGAGTGGGTGGTGCGTTATGCTGCGGTGACGGGTTTGGAGAATTTAGCGAAAGCTGTAACAGAAACAGAGAATGGTTTTTATTCGAAGATTCTTGTGAAATTGGAGGAAATGGCTACAAAGGATGAGGAGATTGCTGTTTGTAGTCGGGTTAAGTTGGCGAGGGAAAGGTTGCTTGTGCGATCGTAAACTAATATCGTAATGTAGAGACGTTTCATGAAACGTCTCTACGAAGGTGTTTGTTTTACCAAAAGCTTCCTTTCAGATGTCTCGAAGACCTCGTGAGATTAAACCAGGATACTGCTATCACGTTACGACCCGTTGCAATAATCGTAAGTTTTGCCTAACTTACCATGGATGTCGTCAGGTATTTATTTATGGGCTTAAAAAAGCATTGGAAAAGTTCAAATTCAAACTTTATAGTCTGTGTATAATGTCAAACCAAAATTGATAAAGATAAGTGAGTGTGGTGTCAGGTATCCAAATCACCAAATACTGATTACTTCGTAAAAATTCCTTCGTAAATAAATATTTATAAAAAACTGAAGCGCCTATATGTTAGAGCTTACAAGTCGCAGCGCGAGAAAATAAAATCCCTAGGAGTGACTTCCCACCCCCAAACCAATCTCGTGGGAGTGATTCTCCTCGTGGGAGTATACCTTTTGGTGCTTCTTGATAATTTTTATCGACCGTACTTATCACTTCTGTGTACCGTGCCCAATTCTTCCCGCTAGGATGATACCATCCCAGGCGAGAAATCCAACGAATATAAGCCTGTTGATCTTCTTGTTTAAACTCATCATTTATACCGATTCGATTTCCTGTCTTTAGCCAAATTTTCTTTTGTACGCTAAAACCAAAGCGTTGATTTGAGTGTTCTACCCATATTGAGTCAATGTCTCGAAGGTTTTCGCAGGAGAAGTTTTTGAGGGAGTCTGAGTTCAAATAGTTTTGTTCTTCTCCATTCCCAACATAGAGCATCAGCTGATTCGTTCTTCTATCAGCTTGTCCCCATTTTTTGTTTATAAGTAAATTATTAAGGTCATCTAGATAATATTCTTTTAAAGATTCCTTTACAGCCGTATTGAGATTTTCATCCCCAGCTTTTGATAGTAAATCAATAAATTCTCGATGGAATGCTTCTACATTTTGTTTGGATAAAATTTTGATTGGCAAATTTTGGAATGGAGGACTGATATCGGCTATACCTTTTCCTCTTTTTCCTTTGGATTTTAGACTTTTAAGGATATTGTAAGCTAATTTATATGCGTTAATCGCTTGCTGAATATTACCTTGTTCTTTAAATAAATTTCCTGAAGTTTTTAAAGTAAGGATACGAATTTGTGATGCTGCATTAGAATTATCTCCTTGCAAATATTTCCATTGATTTTTACTCTTGTTGAGAAAATCAAGAGCGAGCTTCAAATCTTTTTCTTTAAGCTTTTGATGAGCATAAGATATGCCAGAATAGAGAACTGCTTGTCTGAGTTTATGGTCTTTGATATTTACAGATTGACCAGCTTGTGACAGAAGTTCTTTAGCTTCGGAATCAGAACCTTCATCTTCAAGTTTTCCAGCTAATGTTGCAAGTTTTTCAACTGTTTTTAGATATTCTTCACTGTCTGCAACTTGTTTTTTAAACTTCTCATATTGTTGTTGAGTATTATTTAGTTCCGATTGAGTGTTACTTAACTGTTTTTGAAAGAGTTCTTTGTCTTGTTTTATTTTTTGGATTTGAGTTTTTAATTCTTGTCTGCTGTTTTTTACTGATATCAATAGTTTTTTGCTTATTTCTAGCTGTTTGCTAGATTCTTTCGCCTTAATATTTAATTCTTGTGCTTCCTGCTTTAATTTATTTCTTTGAACATCTGCTTCCCTCAGTATTATTTTCTTTTTATCTAATTCTTTCTCAGCAGCCTTTTTATTTTGAATCGCTTCTTTCTCACGTTTTGTTGCTGTCTTCGCATTTTCCCAAGCTATCTGTACATCTTTCTGTGCTTTTGCTACTTGATGATTTGCTTCCATAACATCTTTACTAGCTAGTAAACCCGCAATAGCTGCTCCCAACACAGTCAAAATTAAAACAATAGAACCAATCCTAATCCGCTGTTTAGCTTTCTTATTCGCTTCACTCAACACCTTATTTCTCTGTTCTATTGCTTCCTTTTCTTGAACAGCAATTTTCTCTTGAATTTCCTTCTCTCTACTAGCAGCTAAAAACTGTTTATCCTGATAACTTAAATTCTTATCCTTCGCCCATTTTTCCGCACCAGCTAAAGCCTTTCCGCGCAAAAGCCGAGATTCATCTTTACCTCCAGAAGATACCCAAAATTTAAAACTTTCCGAGTAGGGACGCAAATTCTTTAATTCATTTTTAACCCAATTTTGGTTAAATACTTCTTGATATATTTTGTTATAAACCCTTAATTCACCTTCTCGTCTCGCAACTAACCCCGAAAGCAGTAATTCACTTTGCTCAATAGTATTATCTGCCGTAATACTAATTGATAATGAAGAAGATTCAAGCCCCCCTTCATAAGGGGGGTTGGGGGGATCTATAATCTCAGATTCTAATTCCAAACACCGAATTTGCTGATATAACTCCAACAGATATCCAGCGCGTTCCTCATTTCTGAAAATTCTTGATCGAATCGTGCGTAAATGTTCCGGTTCATCTTGAGACTCCCAATTTTCAATAATCCGCGATTTAACAACTTCCCCAACATTGTGCGGCTTTTCTTGCTCCGATTCTTCTAGCATGAACTGACATAACTTTTGCGTCAGAAATGGTTGTCCCCCTGTCCAATCTAAAATTTCTTCCATCACCGCTCGAGGTTCGCTAAATTTCCCCTGTAAACCTCTTATTAATGGTTCAGTTTCATGCATTTGAAAGCCTTTGAGAGAAATAGCTTGACCAATATTAAATGGGGTGCGACTTTTATCTTGAATTAAATTTCCGGGTGATGCGACTCCCAATAAACAAAATGTGAGGCGTTTATATGCAGGATTATCAACACGCTGATTGTAACAAGCACGAATAAAAGCAAAAAAATCATCCGTGGGAAAGTTCAGACTGAGAACGCTATCAATTTCATCAATAAAAATAACAATATTTTCTTCAATTTCAACTAGTAGATGCTTTTCGAGAAAATTACTAAATCGCATCAAAGGTGAGTTTATTTGGTTTTTCTCCCACCAGTCTTTGAAGTTCACATCCAGAACAAAGCTATCAATAAGCTTGACAATTAAATCTGCATACCAATTTTCTTGGGTCGCACTTTGGATACTTACAGAAGATAAATCAATCGATGCACATTCTACCCCAGCATCGGTTAGACGACTCATAGTTTTCACCCGCAAGCTGGATTTTCCCGATTGTCGGGAGTTCAGAACATAACAAAATTTACCATCTTGTAGCGCCTGATATAATTCATCGTCAGCTTCCCGTTTGACGTAAGTGCTGGCATTTTCGGGTAAGCTGCCAGAAAATATATATTCATGAATATATTCGTCTTCGTCAAACATAATTCATATCACACCTATTTAAATAACCGTCATTGCGACATACTCACTTACAGCAGTTTTCATATATTTGAACCACACATCCACAAACTAAAATCTTTGTAGAGACGCGCCAGAGGCTAAAGCCGACGCCGCAGGCTTTGGCGCGTCTCTACCAGTTGTCTATTTAATGGCGATTTGCTGGACATAACTTACCCTAAAAATTCTGAGAAATACTGACGATATAAATCACAACTAGGAATGCAATCGTTACGAAGGATTTTAACCAAACCCAAACTGTGTAGTTTAAAGGTAATTTTCTGATCGAGTCGTACGGGTTGATTTGCGTTCACAACTTGTTTATATGCTACCTCTAACTGAGAATCCGCTTGTAAACTCTCTAACTGTTGTCTTAGGTGATGACTAAAAATTCCTTGTACTGTAGGTGCAAGATTAATCAGTTCCTTTAAGGATGTTTCCTGACTACCAAGGCTAGAAATTACTTCCTGTAATAAATAAGGATGTCCTCCCACTAAACCCATTAATTCAATTATGTCTTGTTCTCCCAACTGACGATCTAATTCATACTTATTCACCATTTCTTGTACTTGGTTTTGGTTAAAATCAGGTAATTCAACGGCTAATCCCACATTAAACGGCGAACGATTGATATCTAAAGTGGGATAAAGTTCAGTGGAATTAACCACCACTAACCGCAGTTTCCGCCAAATTTTACCCATTCTGTCCCCTTGTTTCGCGGTTTCATACCAACTCCGTAACAATAAACAGAATTCAGGAAAAATATTTTCACATTGAAATAAACGCTCAAAATTATCGATCGCTAAAACTATAGGATTATCAGTCTTCGCTAATAAATATCTTTGAAAATAACGAGTACAACTAGTATTTAAACCCAAACTATCTTGCCAGTATTCATCTAAATTTGGCGGTTTATCTAAAATATCTGAAACATCAACACACAACCACTGTAAGAAACTTTTCAGATCGGTGAGGGTAGACCTATCCGCAAGCTTCAAATCTAACTTTGCTGTTTGGTAACCCTGCTGTCGAGCATGTTCCAATAATTTCTCCAACAACAATGTTTTCCCCATTTTCTGCGCAGCTTTGATCCGAATTAACGCACCGGGTCGCAAAATTCCTTTTAAGCATTTTTCCTCAATGGGAGGTCGTTCGATATATATATTCTTTTCTGGGTGTATATTTATATTTTTCTCTAATTCTAGAGAATCGTCATTCACAGTTTTTTTTTAATCTCTGGTATAGATTCTTGGGAAAAATCTTCCATTGCGATCGCAACTAAACCTTCCTCAAAAGCTCTTTGGAAAACATCTTGATTGCTATCTTGCACTTCATACCCCAAAGCATCATAAAATCCTTGAGAAAATGCGATCGCGCTTTTGTCTGTAATAGGTTGATTCATCCCGATCGCATAATTAATATGCTGACTAATTGCATTCGCAGACTCAAGAGAATTACAAGCATTGAGCAACACACAATTTACATAATCAGTATGTAACCGAAACAGTAGTGCTAATCCTTGGGGTGTAACAGGTTTTTCATTACCTCCATCATCTTCTAACAGCAAACTACCATCTTCCAAACCATGTCCGCAGAAATGCACAATTTGGGGTTTTTCTTCAGCGATCGCTCTACGAATATCTTTGGGACGAACATCAGTTCTTGTCCTAACATCAAATAAATCCCGTCTGCTTGCTCCGCGAATCGCATCTTCGATTTCTTGTATTTCTTTACCCAAACTTAAACCTTTGGGAATTGCAGCCAAAATTAAAATTTTCTGTTGCTGAGTGTTTTGTTGTGTTGGAGTTGGGGTTGTAACCTTATTATAGGAAGGAGCAGATATTACTTCTGGCTGGGAATTTTGTAACAGTTCTTCAGCGATCGCTCTTAAGTTGGAGTTTCCAGGATTCGAGTTACAAGCAGCAGAAATTAAATCTTTAGTCCAATTCTCAGCCTTTGATACTTTTATTAAATTAAATACAATTACTTGTAAATTACTTCCACCAGCAATGCTATCTAGATTTTTATCTAATTCAAAAGATAACATTTGTTCGAGTGATGCTTTGTCGGGAAAAGCATCCATCAAAGCATAGGTTAATTTCTTACTTTGTTGACCGGAAATATTCATATCGTTAAATATATTCAACTCCCTAAAGAGAGAGTTTAGTTAGATTAGTATTTAGTGAATAAGTATTTAGTGAATAAGTTAGATTTTTCTCGATTTACCTTGCATTATGGCAAAGTAAAAAGGGCATTAAATATTACATTAGGTTATATATAATACCATCTTTACCAAGGATTACAGCTAATAGCTGTTTCAAGATTCATTTTACTCAAAATAAACAATAAAATACTGACAAAAAATAATTTATACCATCATTCATTTCTAGTAGGGGCGCACCGAAGTGCGCCCAGAAGAATGGTATATTTTTTCAATTAGAAGTCCCCAAAATTACAAAATTCTACAAAAATACAAAATTTGATTCCGGATTATTGTTTATTGGGTAAAATCAATCATTTTGTTAGCAAAGCTATTTTGACTTTTGACTTTTTAATTATGTCCTACGGACACGCTACGCTAATGACTTCCGCATAGCGGTAACCCCCCAAACGTACAGCAGTTGTCAGAGGTAATTCCTAAACAAAGCTATACTTAATACCGACTCCCGCTCCTAAACATAAACATAAACCCCTACAAACCGTAGGGAACAATTATGCTTAGGTTTTTAGTCCGTGTCAGAAGTGGGAAGAACTCCAATTTGGTGTAGGGTGAAAAAATAACTTCATGAATAGTAATTTATCTCAAGCTTCTTTATCTCAAGATTCTTTATCTCAAGATAATTCACCTTCTCCTCGACCGGCGGTGATTATTTTTACTAGTGTACTTCATCTAGCAGTACTATTGGTATTCCTACCCCACACTTTTAGCTGGGCTGCTGTAGGGGTCGCAGTCTTATTACACTGGATGACAATAGGTCTGGGGATATCCTTTGGCTTTCATCGTTTAGCAACCCACCGCAGCTTACAGACTCCCAAATGGTTAGAGTACTTTCTGATTCTTTGTGGTACTTTAGCCCTGCAAGGGGGTGTATTTGGCTGGGTTGGATACCATCGACTACATCATCTGCATTCTGACCAACAAGGAGACCCCCATAACTCCCAAGAAGGTTTTTGGTGGAGTCACATCAACTGGTTAATGCATACTGTTCCTAGCAAAAATGAATATCCACGTTTTATCAAAGATATAGCTGATGACCCGTTCTATCGTTTCTGTCATCGGTATTATATTGAACTTCAGGTGGCATTAGCAATTATCTTATATTTTCTTGGTGGCTGGTCTTTTGTTATTTGGGGAATATTTGTACGCTTATTTGTCGGACTTCACTCTACTATGTTCGTCAACAGCGCTTGCCATATGGTAGGGTATCGCAGTCATGATTCAAAAGACACTTCTACTAACTGTTGGTGGGTTGCTTTCCTAACCTTCGGTGAAGGCTGGCATAATAACCACCATGCTTTTCAGTATTCTGCTCGTCATGGTTTGCAATGGTGGGAAATTGACATTACTTGGATGACCATTCGATTGTTGCAAATTCTTGGATTAGCAACCAATGTCAAAGTTGCACAAAAGTAATCAAAAATTAGCTAATCAAAAATTAGCAAACTAAGAATAAATGGGGGACAGAGAACAGAACCCTTATCAACACTTATTCTGTGTTAGGCGCACAAGAGAATATCTTTATTTAGATCACCTCTATTTCCGCGCCGTAACGCACTGCTATATGAGTATACAAAGGTAAGTGTGTTAACTGTACTTATATAGCAATCCTAAATCATTCGTGAAAATAAATATTGTAGAGACGTACCATGGTACGTCTCTACAGGGTTAACCCATTCATAAATCAAATAAGATTGCTATAACGCACCTGTTCTATTTCTTGTTCCCCATTCCCTTCTAAAAAAACCAAACTGAATCTTGAATTACGGATTTAAAACATATGACCCCAACCCAAGCACCAGAGAAAAAAGAACAAGAAATTATTACTCCTTCTAGCCCCAATTGGAGCGATCGCATTTCTCATCTACCAACCGGAGAACGCTATCTTTACCAACTTTTTAGCTTGATTAAGGAAGGTAATTTAACAGTAATTAACCCAGCAGGTAAAGTTTTCCATTTTGGTCGGACAGATATTTTACCAGCCCTACGTTTGCGGGTTCGTAACCCCGGTACTTACGACCGCGTCTTGGCTTTCGGTGCGCTTGGATTTGGTGAAGCGTATATGGAAGGTTGGTGGGATGAGGAAAATGATAATCTCATTGAACTTCTTGGTTTGTTTTATCGTAGTAACGTATACGCAAAAGCAAACCAAAGGGTAACAATTCCTTTGCTTTTCAAGGTAGTAACACAACGTCTGCGCACATTACCTACCCAAATTCAAAATAGTCGTAAAAACGTACAATATCACTACGATTTAGGAAACGATTTTTATCAACTTTTTCTCGACCCAACATTAACCTATTCCTGTGGTTATCGGATTGAAGAAACCGATTCCATAGAGCAAATGCAGCTGCAGAAATATGAATTAATTTGCAAAAAACTGGCGCTCAAACCAGGAGAATCCCTAATTGATATCGGTTGTGGATGGGGTGGAATGCTGATCTACGCTGCTGAAAATTACGGCGTTACTGGAACGGGTATTACTCTGAGTGATGAACAAGCAGCACTAGCAAAAGAAAGAATTAAAGCAAAAGGTCTGAGTGATAAAATAAAAATCGAGATTGCTGATTACCGAGAAATAAAAGGACAGTACGATAAATTTGTCAGCATCGGGATGTTTGAACATGTTGGTAAA
The DNA here is from genome assembly GCF_030065675.1 of Mastigocoleus sp. MO_188.B34. GTDB lineage: Bacteria > Cyanobacteriota > Cyanobacteriia > Cyanobacteriales > Nostocaceae > Mastigocoleus. The sequence continues at coordinate 55,831 of NZ_JASJDK010000017.1, forward strand.
GGTAGTTTTGCAACCTTCATGGAAAAAACATCAGAACTATTAACTCCCAATGGGGTAGGTCTGTTGCACTCAATTGTCACCCAAAGTAATGAAAGAAATGGTGCTTGGAGTGCTAAATATATTTTTCCCGGTGGATATGCACCACAATTTCATGAATTAACGGAAGAATTGTGGAAAGCTAAATTACCCATTGCTCATTGCGAAAACCTTAAGCCTCACTACGCAGAGACTATGAAGCTTTGGGCAGAAAATTTTACTCAAAATAAAGAAAAAATTGCATCCTTGGGAGCAATTTATGATGAGAAATTCCTACGTATGTGGTATCTCTACCTGCAATCCTTTGAAGCTTCTTTTAGGTATGGTAGCTTACATGTTTATCAGCTACTTTTTTATAAGGGTAAGCAATGGAAATTAGATTATCCTTTAAAGTTTAGTTAAAAGGTTTAGTCAAAAGATAATTGGTAATTGGTAATTGAAGGTTTCTCAATACTTGCATAAATTGCAGATTTAGGAATGTATCGACAAAATTCAGCAACGAATTATCAGCAATGAATTAAAGGTATTTTTTTTACATTTAATTTAATCCCAAATAAAAATTAAGAATATGTTCTTATTTTTGTTTCGCCTCGATCATTACCAATTACCAATTACCCATTACCAATAATCTGTAGCGACTTCAACAACTAGTCTCAATCAATACACCTTTCTTTTAATCCTTGTGATTTTGTAACTTTGCTACAAATTTCTTGGAGTTTCTCCTGAGAGTTTACCGGAATACGTGGTTCTGGTAAGTCATTGTTAGGCCAATTCCCTAAATCGTGACAAGGACATATATGTGATGATACACCCGCATCAACTATTGCAACTGGCATAGAACAGCGCGCACAAGAAACTATCTTCCAGGAGGGTTGGAGCAGTTGAGAAATAGTTTGCTCCGTTGTTTCTAAATACCATTCACCACTCTCAGGAGACATGATTAAATTCCAACAGTTCTCAAATTCCTGACTGTAGCCACGATCGCTAAAAATCTGGCTAGGTAATAAAACTTGAGAATTATTATTTATAACTCGCTTACTTAGTTGAAACCAACAAGCAAGATATTGCTTAACTTCATTTGTATTTGCCATATACTAATTTTAATTTTGTCAGGCAATGATTTTGAACTGTCAAATCGGAATTTTAAGTTAAGATTTGGAGTTTGGTAGAGGATAACCGAGTAAGCTCAAGTTAAGAACATGACCTCCAGTAACTAAATATACATCTTCAGATTTGGTGCCTAATTTTCGCACCAAAGAACCGAGGCGATCGCGAAAAATGCGACCAACAGGGTAAGCTGGTATGACACCCCAACCTGTTTCCTCGGCAACAAAAATCATCTGGGCTGCAACTAAATCAACAGTATCCAAGAAATCTTCAACGATTCTTTCCCAGGTAGATTCATCTTCCTCAAGAAGATTGGCTACCCAGGTTCCCAAGGAATCTATCAAAAGACAGGTGTTGGGTGTCGCATCTGCAAGAGATGCTGGTAGTTCCTCCGGTACTTCCAAAGTAGACCATTCTGGTGGACGACGTTTTTGGTGTTTTTCAATCCGTTCATGCCACTCTTTGTCGTCCAGATTATTAGTTGCTGTCGCAATATAAACAACGGGTTTCTTCGACTGTATGGCTAACATTTCTGCCCACTCACTTTTTCCTGAACGAGCTGGTCCGGTCACAAGAATGACTTTACTCAAAGTTATTTCCTTAGTATCTTAAATAAGCTGGGATTGTATTTTTTATTTTCCCTCTTTAGGGTTAAGAATATATTTGTCCGATAACTGTTAAAAAGTAAAATGATCGCGGTATCTTTGATGTACTTGTGTGGCACATACCAAAAATCCCATCAAAACAATCAAATCATCGCCAAGCAAGATCTAGAACTGCAAATATTTGGGATGTAATTATGAACGCAAGGTTAAAACGGATTGAGGCAACTTTACATAATTTAGATGACACGGAGAACGATAAAGTGTCTGAAGTTACACATAATCCCCAACAATCCTTTTCGTTTACAATTGACACCTCTGTCCCTACAGAAGCAGATGTCACTCGAGACTCTTCAGTTTCTCCAGAACAAACTGTAGAAGAAAATGTGTTTGTTGAGAATAACGGAGTACAGGCATTTAGTACAAGCAAACACGATTTTCCCATGCCCAACCTCCCCAAATTCAAGACTCCTAATTTTACTAGTCACCACAATAGCGCTAATCCCGCATTAGCTACCAATATCCTACAAGAGATACAGCAAATTGCTAGCTTATGGCAAACTGAATTACAACAAATAGTCCGTCAAATTCAAGATCTTTATTTGCAGGGACCAATCATCAATGGCTGGTTAGAATCAGACGTCAAAGAAAAGCCAAAAGGTTCTAGCAGCGAAGGTAAAGCAAAGCTACGTCACGGTGACGTCGATCAATTAATGGACTATGTGGAGAAAATTTGCGCTGCACAAACAGAAGCATTAAATAAAGGACCTACCACCGGTTATCGTCTGTGCGGTTTAGATTCCTCCGGTAAAGTTTGGTCTCGTCCTTGTCCTGCAGAACAGATTCCCAGCGTCAGTATGGGAATTGCCAGGTATAAAAAACTAAGGCAAATGTTAGGACGCAAACAGTACTTAGAAAATCGCCTGAATCAATTAGCTCAAACATTAGTAGTTTTGCACGGCCATCTTAAGTCTGAGGCATAATAGGTTACTTGTTATTTACCTTGCATTCGTACTGTTCTGATGGATTAAACCGTATCTTTCAGGATTACTCGGTGTGCTCGCATAATATTAATTCTGCTTATTCTTTATCCTTCTTAATATTTATTCCATTGTATTCCCTATTACCTCTAGTCTTATTTGTGAAAAATACATAATTTCCGAAAAAACTCGGTTGGTAGCCATGTATCTTCTGGTTTAGATTAGCTCTGAGCAAGCAGTTACTGGATTAATTATTTTGTCACTAATTCAGAATAATCATCAGTAATTATACTATTATTAAAAGTATTTAGCTTATGCCAGACACGCAAATCTCTGCCATTATCTGCACTCACAATCGAGATACTTATTTAGGAGCAGCGATTGATAGCTTACTAGCACAAAACTTTGCTGCTAGCTTTGAGGTGGTAGTTGTCAATAACAAATCTAGCGATCGCACTCGTGAAGTTGTCGAACGAAGATTATCTGACCCCCGTCTCAAATACGTATACGAGCCACAAATAGGTTTGTCTGTTGCTCGAAATACGGGTGCTAAAGTTTCCTGTGGGAAAATATTAGCATATCTTGATGATGATGCTGTAGCTAGCGAAAGTTGGCTGCAGATTTTATATTCAGCCTACGAACAAAACCCAAAGCTAGCAATTGCTGGTGGTAAGGTGACATTATTATGGCCCCCAGGGAAGCAAGCACCTGTATGGCTTTCAGCTAGCTTAGCTGGGAATTTAGGAGCATACGACCTGGGTGAAAGCACTGTTTACATTGACAATCCCGGTTTAACTCCCAGAGGTTTAAATTATTCAATCCGTCGCTGTTTTCTGGATGAAATTGGCGGTTTCGATCCCAATCTCGGTCGAGTAGGTAAAAACTTACTATCCAATGAAGAATTACAGATGACTGAGTTAGCCCTTAGTAAGGGTTGGGAAGTTGCCTATCTACCTAATGCTTTAGTTGCACACAATGTTTCTGAAGAACGAATCAAGCGTTCTTGGTTTTTCCGTAGGGGTTGGTGGCAAGGTATTAGCGAATGTTATCGAGAGCAATTGGCTGGAACTGCTGGTATCGGTCAACTGGTACGTGGTAGTGAAAGATTTTTGCGCGGTTTATATAAAGCATTGCAATGTGTTTGGGATCCAGCAGAACGCTTTGACAAAATTGTTTACGCCTATGGTCAAATTGGTTATTTGAATGCAGCTGTTCGGGGTCTCGTCTCCAAAAATAAACAGTAAAGAGAAATTTAAAGCTTAAGAGATAATAACCAAGAAATAAAAATAAACAAATAAAAATAAACAAATAAAAACACAAAAATAAAATAAAAAATTATATTATGTCTAACAAAATTCCTATTTCTGTCTTAATTCCAGCAAAAAATGAAGAAGCGAATTTACCTGCTTGTTTAGAGAGTCTGCAAAAAGCTGACGAAATCTTTGTTGTTGATTCCCAGAGCGACGATAAAAGCATTGAAATCTGTGAAAGCTATGGAGCAAAGGTTGTCCAATTTCACTTCAATGGACGCTGGCCAAAAAAGAAAAATTGGTCTTTAGAAAATATAGAATTTCGTAACGAATGGGTATTAATTGTTGACTGTGACGAACGGATTACTCCCGAATTATGGCAAGAAATTGCTTACTCAATTAACAATCCTGAATTCAATGGTTATTACCTCAATCGTCGCGTCTTTTTCTTAGGTAAATGGATTCGCTTTGGTGGTAAATATCCCGATTGGAATTTGCGATTATTTAAACACAAACTAGGTCGTTACGAAAACCTAAATACAGAAGATATTCGCAACACAGGTGATAACGAAGTTCACGAGCACGTAATTCTCAACGGGAAGGTGGGCTATCTCAAAAACGATATGCTTCATGAAGACTTCCGGGACTTATACCATTGGTTAGCACGACATAATCGTTATTCCAACTGGGAAGCTCGCGTATATTACAACTTACTTACAGGTAAAGGTGATAGCGGTACAATCGGCGCAAGTTTGTTTGGTGATGCAGTTCAACGCAAACGATTTTTGAAGAAAATTTGGGTCAGATTACCATTTAAACCACTGCTCCGCTTTATTTTGTTCTACATTCTTCAGGGTGGTTTTTTAGATGGAAAAGCCGGATATATTTACGGCAGACTTTTGAGTCAATATGAATATCAAATCGGCGTCAAACTCTTCGAATTGCGTAACTGTGACGGTCAACTCAATACTGGTAATCAAACAGTCAATCGCGATCGCTCATCATCCCTGACTCAAAAAATTGAACAAACTGCTACTTAGGAATGTGGATTAAATAAAGTACAAAAATAGGGTGCTGTTAGCATCGCGTAACGCACCATTCCAAATTTCAGAATTACTATTACCATCCCAAAATCCCCATTCACCGTAAGGTGCGGGCTCACCCCAGTCGCCAGAGGCTATGACTATAGCTACGCTACCTACGGAGCCGTCACCTGCGGATCTGCAGACGCCGCAGGCTCTATGCCGGCGGCACGCAGTGCTATCCCTAATCCCCAACCCCCAATGAATACCGCACCATTCTCAGTTACTGATACAAAACCTTTTGTAGATCTGCGTAAATACGACCAATCTTGGTTCGACCGAGGGCGTCCCGGTTGGTTTGTATTGTTATGGTGGTTTGTGCAAGCAATTACTTTTCCCTTGACACCTCATCCCATGAATGGTTTACGCTGCGCTATTTTACGATTATTTGGCGCTCGTATTGGTAAAGGAGTACTAATTCGACCTACAGCACGTTTTACTTATCCTTGGAAAGTTACTATTGGCGATTACAGTTGGGTTGGCGATGACGTTGTTTTATATAGTTTTGAAGCAATAAATATTGGCAATCATAGTGTTGTGTCTCAAAAAAGCTATCTGTGTACCGGTAGCCACGATATTCACGATCCAGCTTTTGGGTTAAAAACCGCAGGTATTACTATTGGTGATGGAGCATGGATTGCTACTGATTGTTTTATTGCTCCGGGAGTAGAGATTGGTGCTAACGCTGTAATTGGCGCTCGGAGTAGCGTTTTTACCAAAATACCTGCGGGACAAGTTTGCTGGGGAAGTCCTTGTCGCCCTCAATATCTACGAAAAAGTATTAGCTAAAATTCTACCAAAATAATATTTCATCGTTGACTGTAGGGGCGCACCGAAGTGCGCCCTTAATTTTGGTATTGTTTTCGATAGCTGCGATCAGTATTGTTTTTCGTGAATGGCTTAATTTTTGCTACTGTACTATTGGAGCAAAGTAAAGATAAACATAATGATAAAAAGTCGCAATTGGGGCAATTTCTGGCGACTTTGGCATTACTGGTTAATTGTTTTATTTCTAGTAGCAATTAACTTAGTATCAATGCCACAAGAAGCATTTGCATTACTACGCCAGCATCATGAAACACCTGGGGTTTTACGGTATCATTCCCAAGTTTCGATTAAAGATGATTCGGGAATGGCTTGGCAAGTGGTACTCTATAAAAAAAATAATCCTGGCGCTGCAGAAAATATTAACCTGCGTTTAGTAGGCTTTCCAGGTGTGGTAGAAATTTCTCATCCCCAATCCTTGGAAATATTAACCAGGAGTGGGAAATTATTGAGTGCGATTGATGTTTATGCTAAAAACTCACCTGCACCCAATGTAGGAGAATACAGACTGACAAATATATTAAGTCAGTTATCCACAACAGATTCCTTAGAACTTAATATTCCATTACAATCTCAGAAAAATCTCACTTTGAAAATTCCTAGCAATGTAGTAACAGAATGGCAGTGGTTATTAACTGATTTTAATTGAATTACAACAGGAACCAGAAATCAGAATGCAGTATTGCAATACTGCATAAAATCTATTCATCTTAAAGTCCAAAATCTGCGAACAAAAAATCTATAAATAAAAAATTTATGTATTCACTCAAGGAATTGTGGAAATCGATAAGACCTTTAAAGTTACTTTATATTTCATTTTTTCTCCTATTACTTTCCAATACAGTTTTCCTGCACAACGCTTCAGCAATGAATATCCCAGCAGATATAAATCATGGCGAGAAGATTTTTAAAGCTAATTGTGCTGGTTGTCATATCAACGGTGGAAACATTATTAGACGAGGAAAAAATTTAAAATTAAGGGCTCTGAAAAGATACAAAATGGATTCAGTAGAAGCAATTTCTGCGATCGTGGCAAATGGTAAGAATAATATGTCAGCCTACAAAGACCGTTTGAGTGTAACAGAAATTAGAGATGTTGCAGCTTATGTCCTAGGAAAAGCTGAAACTGGATGGAAGTAATAAGCCTTAACTTTATCTACTTGATATTTAACATTAATTAACCTATGTACAACCAAAGCCCCGGTTTCTAACTGGGGCTTTTAGGACATTTGAGAATTTATAACTTAAAATCTATAACTTAAACTCTTGGGAGTACAACTTGATGAGGTTGGTCTTGATATTTTCCTAAACGATCCTCATAGGTGACATCACAAGGTTCTCCCTCAAAAAATAGTAGTTGAGCAATACCTTCGTTTGCATAAACTCGACAATCTGCGCTGGAACTATTACTTAATTCCAGAGTTAAATTACCACGCCAACAAGCCTCAGCGGGAGTAGCATTGAGAATAATAGAACATCTGGCGTATGTTGACTTACCAAGACATATTATGGTGATGTTCGGCGGTACAATTAATTTTTCTAGGGCAATTCCTAATCCATAGGAATGTGCCGGAATAATAAAATAATCTCCGTTTTCATCGTGATGTAAAGGTACAGATTCTAAATTCTCTGGATTAAATTTTTTCGGATCTACTACTGTACCTGGAATATGCCTAAAAATTAAAAACTGCTTGGGACTTAAGCGAATATCATACCCATAGGATGAAGAACCGTAGCTTAAAACTTTTCTAAATTTTTTATCTGGTAATTCTATTTCACGTACTAAAGAAGATTCAAAGGGTTCAATCATGCCTTGCTTGGCTTGCTCAATAATCCATCTGTCATTTTTCAGCATATATATTCTTTTTTTTATAAACACAGTTTCTAATCGTATCTCAAAAATTTTTGCGATGGAACAGAGCTTTTAAGTTAATTAGAGCTCAAGAATCTTCCTTTGTCGTAAAGTGGGCATTGCCCACACTACACCTTAGTTAAATCCATGTACTATGGAATTTGTCAAACAGTTCTTATGATTCATGAGTGCGTCGAATTTCCGTAATTTGGTCTGCTAAATCCAAAATTGATTTAGGCATTTGAGCACCCGTAAGTATGATGTCCACATATGGGGGATGCTTTGCCAAAAATTCTAAAACCTCTGCTTCAGGAATTAAACCAAAATGAATTGCTAAACTTAACTCATCTAAAACAACGAGAGAATACTTACCCTCCCGTACTACTTTTTGTGTATGTTGCCACAATTGATGTAACGATTCAGTTTCAGCCTCGTCTAAATGGGGTGTGTCAATACAACGGGGTAGATCGCAACGAATCCAATCTAACTTTTGTCCTAATCGAGTCGGCTTTTTATAGCCTTGTCGTATACCACCTTTAAGAAACTGGACTACTAATACTGAAGTTCCTTGACCGGCAATTCTCAGTGATTGAGCAATAACGCTTGTAAAAAAACTACGATGACTACTAGTGAAAACTTGTAGTAAACCTTCTACTGAATATGGTAAGCTGTCGGTTAAATTTACGCTTGGACTTTCCAGTTGGGCGACCATGATTCCCTGTTAAAAAATTACTAGAGAGTAAAGAGAATTTACTGATATTCATTGTTCTAAATATACTTGTTTGAACAAGTTATATCTAGTTAGCTGTAGTTGATTGTGCTTACAGTGCATTATTAGTCAAACACTTGCTTTGCTGTTAAGTCAAGGGCTTTCAAAATTTGTATTAGTTGTTGCTGTTACAGGATTTTAGTAAAAATTTAAACATTATTACAGCAGTACAAATTAATTCAAAATAGTTAGGAATATGCCGTTAGTATTTTGATTTCTTATGTTTTGTAAATCCTAACGAGGCATAAATGTTAAATTTATCGTTTATTTGGGAAAAACTAATTTAGATAGCTGTTAATGTAACATTTTATAGGAGCACTTTGTTGTGAGATTGGTAATTTTAGGAGGTTCGGGTTCAGGTAAAAGTACGCAAGCAGAGATGCTTTCTACGAATTTGAATATTCCTATAATTTCCACAGGTGAAGTTTTACGGAAAGCAATTTCTAATTCTTCTGATTTAGGAGTTCGCGCTCAACCATACTTAGAAAGTGGGGAATTGGTACCAGATGAAATGATGATTGAGTTTATTCGAAATTACCTCAAAGAACCAGAATTTCAAACTGGTTGGTTGTTAGAAGGTTATCCTCGTACAGCTTTTCAAGCAGAAGAACTGGATTTTTTGTTGGAGGAATTGGGACAACAACTAAATTGGGCTATTTATTTGAAGGTAACAGAAGACGCAATGATTACTCGTTGTTTGGATCGTTCGCTTCCAGACGATCAACCAGAAATAATTCAACGTCGCATTGAATTATTTTACAAGCGTACTGTTCCTATCCTTGAATATTATGACCGGCGTTGTCATTTGTTGAAGATTGATGGTGTTCAAAGCTCCGAAGAGGTGCAGCGAAGTATCAGAAATTTAATTTAAATCTCTCTGATTTTAGTTGCATAATACCTCAACCATTGATTTATAAAGCCTTTAGGCTTATCTAATAAGCTCTACATAGATGATTGCACAAAAACAATCAAATCATCTACATATAGTAGTCGGTGATTTTCATATCAAAAAATAAATATACGACAGTTATTATCTGAAGCAAAACTGTGAGTTTTTTTACTTCAATTAACATTTTTCTTAACTTATTTGATTGCTGAAGTATGTTTCACAGATAAACTGTTATTACTAAATATCAAAATATAAGCTTCAAAATATCGACTTTAAAATATTCACCTGAAAATATAATCTTCAAAATGTATTCAGACTTAAGAATACATTAATATACAAAATTTATAATTAAATTTTATTGTATGTGTTCTGAGTATTTACATTAATCCAGGTTACAAAAAGATTAACAAATAATAAATAACATTGAACAATTTTAGATGTCAGTCACTTATTTAAGTATTCTCAAACTAAGCTACAAAATGTTGAGTTTAGTAACAAAATTAACTGTAAAATTAATTTTAGTTCGGATCGTAAACTTATCAAATTACTTACATTCTTAGCATCTTACTTTTTATTACGGCTAAAATTATTAGTTCTGTAAGAACTGAATAAATTTAAGAATTATTTTAGCTAATTTTATTGAGAAATCTTCTTGGATATGTAGTAATATTTATAACGCGATTTAATTTGTTAACTCACAAGTCAATAAATTACTTACTATAATTGCAATGGATCAAGATTTAAGACATTAATTGTAACGTACTTACATATTAGGATTAAAAAGGTAAATCGATATATATACTTAGAAATATAAGAGAAATACAATTTTAGACATAAGTCATAATTTTAGAAAATTATAAGTTTTCATCGATGGGAAAAGCTCTAAAGTTTTAATACAGAGAAACTAAGTTTTATAGATAATCTTCCAATTAAGTGAATATCCATTGTTCTTATTAACGATTATTGGATGTGCCAATGAAAGTTTTTAAAACGATTAGAACTTTTCAATCACTATAAACAGAATCAAGTCTCAAAAATGTCTCAAAGATATTTAAGTAGTATTTCTCACGGCACTGTCAGAAAATATGAATAAAGTGAAAATATTTTAACTGGGAGGATTTAATTACTTAGGGAGGAGGAGAATGAAAAAGAAGCAGTTAAAAATTAGTCATTTTTAGTCTGTACTCAAACTAACTTAACACTACAAAAAAATGCGTCGATGTCTTACAGTGAAAAACCGGAACAAACTCCAGGATAAACTTCACGTTCGCGAACAAGTTACATCCCAAATCCAGGAAAAAAATTGTCCATTACAACAAGTACTCAATTTTGAGGCATCAGTCAGACGGATTACTGAAAAAATTCGTGATAGTTTAGATGAAAGTCAGATTTTACAAACAGCAACTGAAGAATTAGCCAGAGTACTTCAGATTGAGAGTTGTCATATTGAGCTTTACGATCAATATCATACAACTGCGATTGTTGCTTATGAATGTAGTAATATAGTATCTAAATCCCAGGGAATCAGTATAAGAATTGCAGACTTTCCTGAAGTTTATCAACAATTATTACAAAAAAAATCTTTACAATTTGTTGAAAATATTCCAGATTTAAATCATAAAATAATTCAATCCGCTTGCTTAGCTTGCCCTATTTTTGAAAGTCACGGAGTGGAAGGTATTTTAGGTAATCTATGGTTGCTCAGACCTAGAGAAGAAATATTTAAAGATGTTGAAGTGCGTTTGGTACAACAAATAGCTTCCCAGTGTGCGATCGCTATTCGCCAAGCACGACTTTATAAAGCTTCACAAATACAGGTTGAGGAATTAGCAAAACTGAATCGTCTTAAAGATGATTTTCTCAAAAGTGTTTCCCATGAGTTACGAACACCTATGAGTAGTATTCAACTTTCTATCCAAACTTTAGATAAGTTATTCGAAGCAGAAACTAATATCAAAAAATCACCTAAACTAGCAAAAGTTATAGATATTTTTCATCATGCTTCCCAAAGGTACAATAAGTTAATTGATGACTTACTCACAGTGTGTCATATAGATGCAGAAGCTGAAAGTTTGACTTCTGAAGTTATCGATTTAAATATTTTGATTCCGGAAATTGTGGAACCATTTTTTCTGGTAAGCAAAAATCAACAACAAGAATTAATAATTGACATAGAAAATAAATTACCTTTGTTAAAATCTGACGTTTCGATGTTGAAGCGGATTTTACATGAATTACTAAGCAATGCTTGCAAGTATACGTCAAATGGAGAAAGAATAATTGTTATTGCTAAGTCACATTTTTCAAAATTAGAGATTAGCGTTTTTAATAGTGGTGTAGAAATCCCACCAGAAGAAGTAAAACATATTTTTGATAAATTTTACCGAATTCCCAAAAATGACCCCTGGCGTTATGGTGGGACTGGTTTAGGGTTAACACTTGTCAAAAAAATGGTAGAACTTTTAGGTGGCGAAATTAATGTAGAAAGTCAAGATAGCCAAACAAAATTTTCTGTTTGTTTCCCTAGGGATATAACTTAATTTAGCTTGAGACAATGTATAGTAATAAACCTTGTAACAAAGATGGTTGAATAATTTAGAGAAATTTTTGTGAAAAGATTGTCTTTTCGTTGTACCTTGTATTAAGTTTTTGAGGCATCTCAGATGGTTTGGCAGCGTCCGGACAATCGGCAACCCTATCAACTTCGTCCAGTTAGTTTTGAAAAAGGTTTTACTCGTTTTGCTCCCGGTTCTGTGCTAGCAAAATGTGGTGATACTAAAGTCCTTTGTACTGTCAGCGTTAATGAAGGAGTTCCCAAGTTTCTTGCAAATACAGGGAAAGGTTGGTTGACAGCAGAGTATCGCATGCTACCTTCTGCAACGTCACAAAGACAAGCAAGGGAATTTTTAAAGCTATCTGGAAGAACACAAGAAATTCAACGTTTGATTGGGCGTAGTTTAAGAGCGGCGATTAATTTAGAAGCTTTAGGAGAGCGAACTTTAATAGTTGATGCAGATGTATTGCAAGCTGACGCAGGAACGAGAACCACAGCAATTACAGGTGGTTTTGTGGCGTTAGCAGATGCAATTTCTTATTTGCTAAAACAAGGAATTTTAGAAAAATCTCCACTTGTAGGACAGGTTGCAGCGATATCTGTAGGTTTGTTGGAGGGAGAACCTTTTTTAGATCTCAATTATGAGGAAGATGTGGCGGCTAGCGTTGATTTTAACGTAGTCATGAACCAAAATTTGGGAATTATTGAAGTTCAGGGAACTGCTGAAGAAGGGTCTTTTAGTCGCAAACAATTAGATGGGCTTTTGGATTTTGCAGAAAAAGGTATTCAGCAATTATTAATTGCTCAGCAAGATGCTATTCCTGATTGGAATAAAATTTATCAAGTTTAGTGTTTTGATTGGTAATGGCTAATTGGTAATTGGTAATGGGTAATGGCTATTGGTGATGACCAAAACAGCTGTTGCTCTTTTTGCATTTAAATACACCGATGAATCTTCCTGTTGTGAACGAGATAATATGCGTTCGAGAGAATAATTTATTAATTTACTTTATCTCTATTTTTTTACCCTTGACTTAGAGTGTACTCTAAGTTACAAACTAAGTTTTATAGAAGTAACATCTTGTCTGTTTAATTACAACCTCGATAAAATTCTCACTACATCAACACTGGTTCCATACTTAGTTGCATTATCGATGGTAATTACGATATATTTCTTTTGTTCGGCTTAATCGAACAATGTTTGAGAACAAACTTCTTGTTAATGCCATAAATATATTGGAGATCCATTATGTCATCAGCTGTACCAGTAGTAGATAATAAAGTTGCCTCACTATTTCAGCCCTTAGATCTGGGTGCAATCCGTTTGCAAAATCGAATAGTGATGGCACCTCTAACCCGAGGTCGAGCAGGGGTTGAGCGAGTCCCAAACAACCTAATGTTGGAGTATTATACACAACGTGCAAGTGCAGGTTTAATTATTACTGAAGCAACACAAATATCGGAACAAGGTATAGGTTGGACTGACACACCAGGAATTCATACCGCAGAACAGGTTAAAGGTTGGCAAAAAATTACTGATGGAGTTCGCAAGCAAGGTGGAAAAATTTTCTTGCAACTATGGCACACTGGTAGAGCTTCACATCCAGATTTTCAACCTGATGGTGCGACACCAGTTTCAGCCTCAGCAGTGAAGCCTGCAGGTGAAGTCCGTGTTCCTACAGGTAAGAAACCTTATGTAACTCCTCGTCCTCTGAAAACCGAAGAAATACCATCGGTAGTGCAGCAATATGTTGATGCAACAAAAAGAGCCCAAGAAGCTGGGTTCGATGGTGTAGAAATTCACGCAGCGAATGGTTACTTAATAGATCAATTTTTGCGAGACTCTACTAATCAGAGAACAGATGCTTACGGTGGGAGTATTGAAAATCGTGCTCGATTTATGTTGGAAGTAACAGAAGCTGTAGTGGATGCTTGGAGTTCGGACAGAGTAGGTATTAGATTATCGCCAACAAATACCTTTAATGATATGAGCGATCGCGACCCTGTTGCTCTATTCAGCTATGCGACCGAAGCACTCAACCAATTTAATTTAGCTTATCTTCACGTTTTGGAAGCATTACCAGGTCACATGTTAGCAAACGATATTGGAGAACGCGTAGCTCCCCACATGCGAAGAGCATTTAAGGGTACATTTATGATTAACGGTGGTTATGATGCTCCCATGGGTGCTGAAGCAATTGACAACGGTGAAACAGACTTAGTGGCCTATGGCGTCCCTTTCATTGCGAATCCAGACTTACCAGAACGCTTTCGCCAGAGCGCACCGCTAAACCAGCCCGATATTTCTACATTTTATAGTCCGGGTGCTAAAGGTTATACAGATTATCCAGCGTTGTCAGTTAACAGTTAACTGTTTATGGCTAACGCCACGCCCTTACGGGCTACAGTTAATGCGCAATACCTACAGTACGCTTACCCTAGGTCGCGCACGCCATAGCTAGAAGCTCAGCCGACGCCGCAGGCTCTAACTGCGCTACCTACGGATCGGATGAATCCCCTAACAGTTATTTATGGCTTACGCCATACCCTTAGGAATGTGGATTAAATAAAGTACAAAAGTAGGGTGCTGTTAGCATCGCGTAACGCACCATTCCAAATTTCAGAATTACAGGTTATTAAATTCTCATTCCTTACAGGCTAGAGTTCCTAATCCCAAATCGCCAGTCGCCAATCCCCACTCTCCCACTTTCCTTAAAAGTTTCAAAAAGTAAAGCACATACCATAATAATTTCGCTATCGTATTGCCAGAAGAGAAGTCGGCAATATAATGACAATAGCGATGAACAAAAAGATTGAAGTTTTATCAGACAAACCAGCATTAGTAAACAGAGCCCTGGAACTAATTCTGTCCAAGATAGAACCAGCTATTCAAGAAAGAGGTCAATTCACCATCGCCTTGTCTGGTGGTAGTACACCCAAGCCGTTGTACGAAGCGATCGCAACTCAAAAACTACCATGGGATAAAATTCATGTGTTTTGGGGAGATGAGAGATATGTTTCCCCAGATCATCAAGACAGCAATCAATTGATGGCTCGCCGTGCGTGGCTAGATAAAGTGGAAATAAGTGAAAGTAATATTCATCCCATGCCTACCGATGCAGCAGAACCAAGCCAAGCAGCTGTAAAATATGAGGAACACTTACAAAAATTTTTCCAGGTATCCCCTGGAGAATTTCCAGCTTTAGATGTTAACTTGTTAGGGATGGGCGATGATGCTCACACAGCTTCTTTATTTCCCCATACAGAAGCACTCAATGTAAAAGATCGCCTAGTAACAGTAGGCAATAAAGATGGAAATTCTCGCCTCACCTTTACATACCCATTTATTAATGCTGCTAGGTGCGTAATTTTTTTAGTTGCTGGTGAGAACAAAAAACCGGCATTAGCTCAGGTCTTCGCTCCCCAAGCAGACTCATCCACCTATCCATCTCGCTTAATCCAACCCCAAGGCGAACTTTGGTGGTTACTCGATCAAGCAGCAGGTAGTGAAGTCGCCCATCAAAAATAGGGTTTAATTCGCGCAATTTAATCGTAAAGTTTATTTTGTGAAACTGTAAGTTTATTTTGTGAATATGAGTCATGCTAGCGTTTCCTGCAGGGTGTGTTAGCCCATAGTTTTGCGAGCATAGCATGACCCCAATTGTTATGTTTGGAGTTATGAGTATCGAAAGCTAAAATTGCTCAATACTGTGCTTGCACAACTTTAAGATTAAGATGATGAATAAGGGCTTAATTCCATGATTGTCTGTCCAAATTGCAGCCATCCCAACCCAGATGGTGCAGTGCAATGCGAAGCTTGTTATACTCCTTTACCAATGACAACAAGTTGTCCTAACTGTGGAGCAACAGTTCAAGCTGACGCTTCCTTCTGCGGTCAGTGTGGTTATAACCTTCGTTCGGCTGCTAGCGCTAATGCTGCACCCACAATTGCTCCCGATATTTCTCCTTTGGAAGTACCACCTTTGGTATCTCCCGATCCAATTCCATCATCAGAGCCAGTAGTTATAACCACATCTAGCGA
Organism: Mastigocoleus sp. MO_188.B34; assembly: GCF_030065675.1. Taxonomy (GTDB): domain Bacteria; phylum Cyanobacteriota; class Cyanobacteriia; order Cyanobacteriales; family Nostocaceae; genus Mastigocoleus. The sequence continues at coordinate 71,819 of NZ_JASJDK010000017.1, forward strand.
TCCCCAATTTCCAGATCCTTCACCTTTACCACCCACAGCAGTTGCAGCTCCCAACTCACAACCAGAAATTTTTCCAGCTAATCCTGAAGAAGCTGCGGAATCTCTATTAGACCCGATGTTTCTGGAGCAAGAGGAAGTTTCAGCACCAGAACTTCCGAATTCAGAACCTACTGAAGCAGAAGCAGAAAGTTATGCTTCTGAGGTTCCTGACGATCTATTTCCACAAATTCCAGAAGGTAGCGTTCCTCCACCAGTAATTAGTCCAGAAGTACCAGATTTTCAGGTAGAAGCACCATCTCCAGATCCAATTCAAGCACCAATATCCCCACCACCCCCATCACCTGCGCCAGCAGCGAGGACACAACTGCAACAGGTATGTGGAAGATTAGTTCACTTGCAAAGCGATCGAGAAATCGAACTACCACAAAATCTTTCTGTAATTCATATTGGCAAACCTAACGACCGTATTCCTCCGGATATTGATGTATCAGGTTTTCCTAATTCTGAGATTGTTTCGCGGATTCATTCAGATATTCGCGTTGAAGGAGATGCCTACTATATAGAAGATGTGGGTAGTTCCAATGGAACTTACATCAATAACTTACCCTTGTTACCAGGAAACCGGCACCGTCTCAGACCTGGCGATCGTGTAAGCTTGGGTAAAGGAGATTTAGTAACTTTCTTGTTCCAAATTTCCTAGCAAATCATATTTCTAATTCTTGTCCCCAAAACAACTCTGGTTGATAAATATATTTTCTCCAGATGTTGAGGGGATTTGTTATTGGTCAGAAGTCGTAGAGACGTAGCATGCTACGTCTGTACAGGAGTCAGAAGTCAGAAATCAGAAATCAGGAGTCAGGAGTCAGGAGTCGTAGAGACGTAGCATGCTACGTCTGTACAGGAATCAGGAATCAGGAATCAGGAATTGGGAATTGGGAATTGGGAGTTAACAATCAGCAATGAAAAGTGATAATTGACTCGGCAAAAATATAAATTCAGTATCATAAACGACAAAACAACAAAATAACCTTATTAATTAATTCCGAAACACAAAAAAAACAAAAGTTAGGATAGAAAAAAGCTCACTATTATTAATTGGGTTAAAAATTAAAGGTTACCAACCCATGAAGGAATCAAAAAAATATTTAGAATATTTATACTCTAGTCAAGCTCCCAGCGTTGTAAGTCGCATGGGATTTACTTGGCTGATTGCAGCAGCATTTGTAACGATTATTTTGTGGCAAATACCTGCAGGAGACTACATTTTATACCCATTTTCAATTTTGGCAACCTGGTTCCACGAAATGGGTCATGGTTTGATGGCATTATTATTGGGGGGAAATTTTCAGCAGCTACAAATTTTTTCTAATGGTTCAGGTGTCGCGACTTACAGTTTAGCCAGATCCTTAGCACCGATTGGTCCATCACTAGTTGCAGCAGCAGGACCTATGGGACCACCAATTGCTGGTTCTGCTCTGATTTTAGCTTCCCGTAGTTTTAAAGCAGCTTCTTTAAGTTTAAAAATCTTAGGTGGATTCTTAATATTTTCAAGTCTTGTGTGGGTAAGGTCGCCTTTTGGTTTGATCGCAATACCTGTTTTGGGTTTAATTACTTTATTGGTTGGTTTGAAAGCACCTCGTTGGTTGCAAGGCTTTGCAATTCAATTTCTGGGTGTCCAAGCTTGTATTAGTACATTTCACCAACTTGACTATTTATTTAGCTATTCTGCTGGGAATTTGGGACTTTCCGATACAGCACAAATTCAAAATAATTTGTTGTTACCTTATTGGTTCTGGGGAGGATTAATGGCGATCGCATCCTTTGCAATACTATTTCAAAGTTTGCGGATCGCCTATAGCAAGGGACAGTGAACAGGGAACAGTTAACAGTTAACTGACAACTGACAACAGATTCACCCAAATGGTTGACCCCAATATTGCCAATTTTCCTTATTAAATGGGGGCTTCCATTTTTGAATTAAGGCTAATTCTAGGTCTTGTCTGGGTCGAGTTTTTTCTGGTGCATCCCACCAAAAAGCTATGTTGACTGCTGTATTTAACTCGTATTTGTAATGTAAATCCAGATACTTTTCAATGTAACGTTTACAATCGTGGGTTCCTTTCCATCTTTTGTTTGATTTACAAGTTTCACCAATATAAAGCAGTAGATCGGTAGCCATATCCATAACAAAATAAAGACAAGCTTGACCGGGACTATCCGTTGGTAAACGATAAAATGACAGTGGTGACGGTTTGAGAGTAAAAGGATCGATAATATCTGGATCGACATGTTTTGGAGATTCACAAAAAACCACAGCCGGTGAAAGTGCAAATAAACTTTCCTGTTTTACCGGTTGGGTTTTTTTAATCCTTTGTTGGTGGGAAAATATTCGCATTTTCCACTTACTTAAAGCAGCAACATCCATGGTTAAAACCGGTGGTTTGTTGCTGGGAATAGTATTAATCTCTGATTGTGAGAATAAGTCGAGCTGATTGGGTTTCAAGGCATTCCCATTGAATGCATCTTGGGAATGTTAACACACATGGGGATTGGCGGCTGGCGATATGCCGTAGGCATCTGCTTTGCAATTAGGAATTGGGGATTTGGGATTGGAAATGAAACGATACCAATTACCAATTACCATATGACACTTACGCGTCACGCTTCGCTAACACTGCGTTAGCAGTACGGGCGTATACCCATGACCCATTAACTATTACTTCAGTTCAAAACATAATCGCGATCGCAGACAACCCGAAAGCCACAAGCATAACCAAAAATGTTCGGTTTGCGTAAATCTCGAGCAGCAGAACGACACTTCTCAGGAGCAACATTCCACGAACCACCCCTTACCACTCGAAAAGAATCAGGTTTGCTGATCCAAGGGCGACTATCAGTAGGAGCTTTGTGATAATTTGCATGCCAAGTATCTTGACACCATTCCCAAACATTACCATGCATATCATATAACCCGAAAGCATTAGGCAGAAAACTTCCTACAGGTGTAGTTCCCTGAACATGCTTACTTCTGGGTCCAGAAGCATAGGTTTTAGTAGTGTCGTAATTAGCAAGTTTAGCATGAATGGTTTCACCAAAATGAAATGGTGTAGTAGTTCCGGCTCGACAAGCATATTCCCACTCAACTTCACTAGGTAAACGATAGGTTTTGCCGGTAACTTGAGTTAATTTTTCACAAAACTCGACTGCTTTGTGCCAATTTACTCTATCTACGGGTCGCCTTGCTCCTTTAAAATCAGAGGGGTTTTTACCTATTATTTTTTTATATAGCTCTTGGGTAACTTGAAATTTACCGATGAAAAAAGGATCGACCTTAACGTGATGTAGTGGTGCTTCATCATTTCTTCTTCCTTCCTCGGTTTTTGGCGAACCCATGCGAAATTCACCCCCAGGAATTTCTACCATCTCTAATACAAGACCATTTCCTAATTTTTCCGCAAAACACCTCGTACGAGCAGGACGACGATTAGTAACTTCTCCACGACTATTAACTGTTACGACTTCAAAGTCAAAAGTCTCGAGATTGAATCCCTGATTATTTGCAGTCGGAGTTAGTTGGGGAAATACTTTTGGGGGAATTTTTGTTGTAGATACCTTGGGTTCGATAGCAGTCCCAGCTACTTTCTTATTACGATCGGAATTTGCTCTGATGATGGTTTGTCCTCCAACCGCGAACAAAAATCCACCTCCAGCCAAACCGAGGACTTCCAAAGTTTTGCGACGCGAAAGATACTTCCCTTTCCCAGATAAAGGTAAAGAAGGTATTGATACTTGATGTTCGTTAAGATCGGAGCTTAAAGCCTTTAATGCATCATGTGCGGAAGAATAACGTAGGCTATGATGACGCCGCACCATCGTGTTGATAATTTCTCCAAAGCGCCGACTAACTCTCGCTTGGTTTCGCCAAATAATTTCCCCTGTCTCGGGATTTTCTTCTAACTTAGAAGGCAAAATTCCAGTTAAAGCCTGAATTGCAGTCATCCCTAAAGCATATATATCACTTGCCAAACAGGGTCTACCCAAACTTTGTTCACTGGACATATATCCCGGTGTTCCAATGATAACGCTCGAAGCAACTTGACCTTGACTATCTACTAACAAACTTCCTATTTCTTTCACCGCGCCGAAATCTATGAGGAAAATTCTGCCATCAGCATTACGTACCAAATTTTGGGGTTTGATATCGCGATGAATAACTCCGTACCGATGAATAAAAGAAAGTACCTCCAAAACTTCTTTTAAGAATCCAGTTACATAACCTTCACTTAGACGTCTTCCTGGAGATATTTCCTCACTCAAATTTTGTCCGTCAATAAATTCTTGAACGATATAAAGACTTGGACCTTCTCGAAAATGATCTAGCAATTGAGGTATTTGAGGGTGCTTCCCCAACTTGCTCAAGGTAGCTGCTTCCTTCTCAAAACAATCTACAACTTCAGGGTAAGCTTGATTAGGACGTAGTTGCTTGACTACGCACGAGGGATTATTTGGTTTCAAAAGGTCTCTTGCAACGTAAGTAATTGCAAAGCCTCCCCCACCTAATTTACGGGTAAGTTCATAGCGTCCTGCCAGTATAGTCACGGTTCAATAGAATGTTTCAGACCTTGGTTAGTTCAGAGTATAAATGTAGGTCTGAGACTCTGACAAGAAGATAAAATGAAGAACAGCAATTTTTATTTCATTAAATTTTATATATTAAATTAATTTTCAATTAATATTCTAAAAGTAATGAAAATCATTATCGCTAATTAACTATTCTTTAATATTTCTCTAATGGTTTTCACTATTTTTTCTGGTTGCTTTGAAATATCTACTGTTGGGATACCAGAAGGTTCTTCCAAAACATCAAATTGATTTTTCAAAAGTCTTTCCGACATAAAATGATTTTCACGTTTTTTTAAGCGCTTTTGAATCAATTCAAAAGATCCCTTGAGGTAAATAAATTTGATATTTTTTCTGTCTGTTAACAGCAACTGGCGATAACTTTCTTTTAAAGCCGAACAAGCCATTACTATATTTTGATTTTCCTCCAACCATGTGGCGATCGCATCTGCGATCGTTTGCAACCAGGGTATTCGATCACTATCCTCTAAAGGAATTGCAGCCTGCATTTTTTCAATATTTTTTGCTGAATGGAAGTCATCAGCATCATAAAATTGCCAATTGAGTGAGTCTGCAAGTTGTTTACCAATGGTAGTTTTACCAGAACCAGACACACCAATGAGGATTATTATCATGGGGATTGGGGAGTGTGGGGAGTGTGGGAAGTTTGGGGAGTGTGGGGAGTTTAACACTCATTACCCATTACCAACTACCCATTACCCAACACGTGTTTATTTCAATAAAAAGCGCTTCACAAACATCACCGTAGAGTAAAACTGAAAGTCAACATTTTTCTTCTTACTAAAGCCATGTCCTTCGTCCTTCGCCATTAAATACCAAACAGGGACATCATT
>NZ_JASJDK010000220.1 GCF_030065675.1 Mastigocoleus sp. MO_188.B34
CAGGGTTGGGAACCATCTTTACCTTGATGACTGAAGAAATCTTGCCTACCCATGTTATCAGAGTGTTTTTGGGCGGCTGTTGCTAATTCAGGATCCCATTTTAAGGGGTCTAAACCGTTTTTCTTGCGGAAATCATTGGTTAAGTCCAGTACTTGTTTGGTAAAACTTTTAGTTGTATCAACCATTACTGATAAGCTCCCTTAATTGAATGATTTGTTTGGATTTCAATTCATTTTTGTGTTTAGACCTGAACAATATTCCTAGATCGATATGGAGACTGTTGTAGACGCTCTAATTCCCATCTGATGGATATTCCCCTATATTCACCAATTCTGGGGGGCTTTGAGATTTTTAACTTTCGCCAAATATCTCTGAAAGCATGTATTAGCAGACCCACAGGTAGCATAGCTACAGCGTGACTCTAAGGTCATTACATACGCACAGTTCTGCTAAATGCTAAGGAATAATGGCTTTACAGGGCGTGCTTTCAAGTATTAATTACACATTTTTTTTGATTTTAAGATTCCCCTAAATCCCTCTTAAAAAGGGGGACTTCGACTATTTTTAAAGGCTAGGGGGAACCGGAACATAGTTTTAAAACACGCCCTAGGAGTGCAAAATCATCCTTTGATTAAGCAACGCTTGATTTATTGTGGTGGTGAATTCTTAGGCTTAAAGTCCCAATTTTACTCATATTGAACATTATATCTAAATAAAGTCAGGTCTAAATACGGAAAGTACAATTGTTTTAGTAACTGTTTCTATGACATGTATGATGTTGCTTTTTTCTTACCTGTGAATGTCGACTGACGCTTTTCTGCTTGTTATGCACACATAAACATAAGCGAAATCGATCTAATCAAAAAAGCATTAAATCAAAGAAAATGCTAGTTCAAACCGATAGCTCAGTTCGGTCAAAATACGGAAACAAACTTCTCAAATTCCTCACACCACTCAATTACTTCCATGGAAATTTATTTTTTGGAAGTATTTATTTTTTGGAAGTCAACAAGCCTAAGTATTGGGCTTAACTATAGTTTTCAGCTACAAGTACTCAGGTTAAAAACCACAGATACAAGTATGGTACGAATAAAGTGAGTAATTCAAAACAATTTTGTGACAAACTCGGGACAAATTTTTATTTTTAGTAATAAAAAATACGGTTGTAGTTCGGAAGCTACGATTGTAGATTAGATTGTGTTTCTAAGTTGTGATATATTTCCTTGAGAGCTTAAATTACGATGTTAAGCGTCTAAAAACCTTGATTTTAAAGGAAAATTATCAGATATCTTAAAATTACTCAGTGATTTGAGCTAGTAGTTTCAAAATATCTCTTGGGTTAGTATTTATCAGTATTCTGGGACTTAAGAGGATAAATTGACACCATTTGTAAATCATTTTGCAAACTCTATCATCCTATACGGTCTGCTCGAAAAATATTAGCTATCATACGATACATTCGAGCCTTGAGGTGAAAGTAACTCACAGACTGGAATTAGTTTTATGTTTTTGCATATAGTGCTAAAGCACTACTACGAACCTTACAGCAGCTTTCATTTATTTGAACCACACATCCGCAAAGCAACATCTTTGTAGAGACGCGACAGAGGCTAACGCCGACGCCGCAGGCTCTGTCGCGTCTCTACCCGTGGTCTATTTACTTGAAAATAGCTGTAAATCACCCGACAAAATTAATGTGGTTAAGTACTGGTAGTTCACCACAGAGATTTTGATAGGTAATTTCTTCGTACTTACTTAAACTTTAGCCCTGTTGGGAAATAACCAAGCTTTTAGATCCAAAGCAGCAATCTATTTTTAGGGGATTATTTGCGATGAAACTGGTAGTTCCACCTACCGAAATTGCTCTGTACGAACTTAGAGCATTAAAAACGGTAGCAGTTGCTGATGGAAAACTCGACGATTTAGAGTATCAGATGCTGATGTCGATGCAAACCTATATTTTCAAAACTAATGTATCGATTGATGAACTGAAGTTAATTACACCGCAAGAGTTAAGTAGTAAGATAATCAATCGAGAGTTTTGTAAGCAACTTATTCACTACTGTATTTTAATTTCAATTATCGGTACTAAGGTTACAAGAAATAAAACCAGAATGGTAATTGAGTTTGCTAAAGCACTTAAACTTAATGACTGTGCAGTACAAACACTTAAGCATTTAGTAAACAATCGATTAGCTTTAGTCAGATTTAATGTTTTCCGTCATGGATTTATTGGTCCTAAGGTGATGGACACACTACGTAATGAAGGTATTGGTGGAATGATTCCAACATTAAAATATTTGATGAGTAAAGGAGATCGAAAAACTGCTGCTCGCTATCAAAAGTTAGAATTTTACCCAGAGGGAAGTTTAGGGAAAGAACTTTATCAACATCTTCGCAAGCATGGTTTTAATTTACCAGGAGAAGAAGGAGGAACCCCAGAAATTTTCTTGGTTCATGACTGTGTTCACATTTTGGCAGAATATCATACTTCAATGTCGGAAGAAGCTGTGATATCTGCGTTTCAAGCAGGTTTTTTAGATAAAGATCCATTTTGGGGTTTATTGTTTACTCTCCTCCAATTCCATTTGGGTATAAAAGTATTGACAGCCTCTTTTACCAGTAGAAATGAAGTGGAACCAGAGTCTTTGTTCAAAGCTTTGGAACGTGGTACTCACGTAAAAGTTAATTTATCCAAAAATTGGAATCCTTGGTCAGTATTTGAGCGACAGGTTGAAGATTTACGTAAAGAATACAATATTCCACCACGAACTTAGAATCTGATAATTAGTGTTAAATTCTGATATCAAGCCTTGGATAGAGTAGTTAATTTAGTTCAAAGTCTGAAAGAGACGTGAAGTAATATCACGTCTCTCAATGGTTTTCTTTAGACTCCTAATTGGTAGGGTCAGTAAATGCAAAGATACTCTCTTAACTTTATGCTCGATCAAGCAAATAAATCAGCACTTGTTGACAATAAACAAGTAAAACTAATGATAATAGCTAAAAAAGGCTAATTAAAAATAAGTTGTGGTTTTTATTATTAGAAAATAATCTGGTTATCTATTTGTGGGAGGCTTTTTGGAAAGCCATATTATTTACCCGAAATATCTTAGATCCCCCTAAATCCCCCTTGGGAAGGGGGACTTTTGCCCCCTTTTTAAGGGGGTTGGGGGATCTCAACAATAATTTTGGGTAACAAAAAATACTTTACAAAAATCCTCTTAGAGAAAATCTGAAATATATGATGAAAACTTGACAAATATAAGTTTGAAAATAAGTATGAATTGATGATTATTATAAAATTTGTAGAGACATTTTGAAACGCCTCTAAAAAATAAATAACTCACCAGTTAATAAATCACGTATACGATCTCGATATCAAATTTAATTGCAGTCTGATTTTTGGGTACTGGAAATAAAATCCTCAGAAGTTGCAAGATCTGGATCTGCAGTTAAAACCACATCTCCATTTTGATTCACGAACCAACCTCTAGCTTCTACTATGGGTTCTGGAAGATTTTTTAACTGCTTAACTTTATATTTTTGTCCCCGAAGTTTCTGTTTTTTTATATTTTTTTGATCTAGTTTTTTTCTAGGAGGAAGGGCGATCCAATTAGGTTCTATATGGGAATCTCTAAGAAATGTTCTCGGATTTTGGGGAAATCCACCTTTTCCTGTGATGATAAATGAGTTTTTCCCCCGCGATCGAGGTGCACGACAAACAGATGACACTTTAATTTTTGGTGTTACAGTTGATGCTTTAAATAATTTCACACTGGGGTCTTGTTCGGGTGAATTAATAATTACTTCCCCATTCAAATCGGGGTTACTTTGGGAAATCGCCGTGATGTCACTAGTTTGTAATCGAAATGGGTCTAAGATTGCAAAATCGTTAGTTACTAATTCTTTAGTTAGATTTTCTCGACTGAGAGGTTCAATACCAAAAAGATTTACAGCCTGAATTCGCACTTGACCGCCAGAACCTTGAAAAGCATTAGCGGTAATATCATTATTTTCTAAACTGTTGGCAATGATAAAGCCTTTGGGAACATTAATTGTAATATTTCCCCCATTTCCACCAAATTTTGCAGTTCCTGCATTGGTTGATATTTGACTATTACGACGCATTAATAGGAAATCTCGCACCTGTAAGGAAATATTTCCACCATTTCCTGATTGAGCGTCCGATATCAGCTTTCCTTCATCGTCTAAAAATATAGAGTTAGCAGTAATATTTAATTCGCCTGCTTTTCCTAAACCATCTAGACCTCTACGAGAAGTAATTTTTTGTGATTTTGGTATTCGGCTGTTGACACTCACTTTTGCTACATCTCTGACAGCTAATTGCTTTGTCACAATCTTCAAACTTCCTGCATCTCCAAAAGCTTTAGTTGAAGCAGTTAAGCTACTGGGGATACCTGTCGCTGACTTTCCACTCACTTCCACAAATTCCGAGGCATTTATTATTAAATTACCTCCGTTCCCGGTAGCAGGTGTTATCTGTGAATTCTCAAGATTAAAAGTTCCAATAGATTCAGTTGATATCGTTGCACCATCTTTGACACTCAACCTGGAAGTATTTATTGTAATATCACCAGCATCCCCTTTAGCAGCAGCGATACTTGACAATGCACTAGGAAAACTAGGTTTACCATTTTCCTGGAACCTTCCTTTTAATTCTATAGATTCAGAAGTATTTATAATTAAATCGCCACCTTTTCCCCTTCCTTGTGTAGCAGAAAATACTTGTGCCCCATCTTTGATGCTTAATTTCCTTGCATAAACCTTTATCTTTCCAGAATCTTCATCTCCTATAGTTCTATTTGTCAATATTGTAGGAAAACCAATAAATTCTACTAAATCTCCTTTCACTTGAATATCACCACCACCTTCTCCACTGACGTCTACACTAGATGAAATCAAGGAATCATTAGAATTTCGCCGAACAATTTGAATATTTTGAAAATTCTTTATACCTCCATAATCTAAAATCCAACCTTTGTTTGTTTGTTTAAGATTAACCAAACTATTAGCACCTATACTTCCAAGCTCTATCCTTCCCTCTGATGCAGTTATATTTCCAGCTTCTAAGATTAGATCACCACCAATCAGTGCTAAGGTATTTCCTGTAGGTACTTGTAAACCAACAGGTTGTTTGAGCACATTAGTTGCGCCATTTGGACTAGCTTGAGATTGATTCTTTATAGGTTTTGCAGTGGCTCCAAATTGTAAACCAGTAGGAACATTTATTGCTAGAAGAGGTTTAGCTTGGGGTTGTACAGCACTAAAATTTGTTCCATCAGCAAAATTCACACTACTTGCGGTACTTCCAATAAATGAACCACCAATATTTAAAGAAGCATTAGGACCAAAAATAATTCCATTAGGATTGATTAAGAACAGATTAGCAGTACCATTGGTTCGAAGAATACCATCAATATTAGAAATAGAATTTCCTGTGACCCGAGTAATGATATTCTGAATGCTTGTATTGTTTCGGAAATGTGCAGTGACCCCAGTGGGTACAGAAAACTGTCCAAAACTATGAAAAAGATTTCCTCCAGAAGTGGTTCCACCTTCAATAATTCTGGTATTTCCCTGCGTTCTGACACGAGAATTACTTGGTAAAGTTCGATCTGGGGTAATTTGAGCATTAGCTGGACTGACAGACAAAGCAATTGCACCACTTATTGTAATTCCCAGTTTTCTGGAAAAACAACTTAAAATTTTCATCTTTTACACCACACTTCTATCAAGAATTTCAAATCAGCTTGAACTCTATGAAACAAAGCCCACTGGTCAAAGTGGTGATTTCAAAAATCAGAAATAAGGAGTTAGGATAATAATTAAGAAGAAAAAGCAAGAATATAAGAGTTAAATATACTAAATATAGCTTATATAATCAATATAGGTTGAATTTCAAAATTTTAGTTCATTCATTGCAACTTGATTTCGGCTATTGAACTTGATATTGCAAGTATGTATAAAATTACAAAATAGGTTGCTTGCTGTTAAGACTGCGGCTCTGTTAATACACAAAAAAACCCTATTTTTTAAGAAATAGAGTTTTAAAGGTATCTTGAAGTGTATCCCCTCAAAATTTCGGGGTAAGGGTTATTGAGGCATCCATGACCAACCAAATGGGTTAGAAGAAGATTTTTCCCGAATAATTGTCCCTAAAGATGGAACATTTTCAACTTGAGAAATGCGGTCACGTATATACT
>NZ_JASJDK010000221.1 GCF_030065675.1 Mastigocoleus sp. MO_188.B34
CCTATTGTTAAGCGATCGCCAATCCTCTCCTTAATAGAATGATTATCATTATTAATTTTTTTGTTAATTTTATCTGCTAATTCAAAACTCCCAACCCTTCTTCGGTCGAGCTTTCGGGGTGACAAGCACCCCGTGAGGTTTTTGGGTTACAACATACGCAGGATTTCTGTTATGTACAGTCCAATCAGATGTAACAGAAAAATAAATTAATTTATCTTTGTAATTGCAATCGCCTTTACCTGCTAATTGAGAATAAATCCTGTAAATAATTTAGTTGGAGTGTTGATTTCACTTCAAGATTTAGATTTACAGAATATTCTTAACTAATAATTATGAATGTTGCCATTATCGGTTGCGGTTACGTTGGTAGTGAAATTGCTCGACATTTGAGTTATGCATTTAGTTGTAAAGTCAAAGCGATCGCACTAAGTAAGGAAGAAGTTCCACAAATAAAAATCCCATCATGGCAACAAGAAGCAGTAATAGTAAACGGAGATGAACCTTCACTTTTCTCAGTTTTAAATAATCAAGATGCTATAGTTTTGAGTTTTCCTGGGATTAATAACGAAAGACGACTTTACACTTCTAGCGATCGCGATTTTGGTAATGAAGAAACTTACCTACACATAACCAAAAATTTAATTAAAGCTTTGAAGTTCAACCAGAAATCAACTGTGAAGCATTTAATATTTCTCAGCAGTTGTGACGTCTATGGCAACACTAATGGTGCATGGGTAAATGAAGATCATGCGATCGCACCCATTAAAAAACATATTGAAATAATTTTCCAAATAGAAAATGCCTTATTACAGGTATCTAACAGCTATTTAAAAGTTTCTGCACTGCGTTTGGGAAAAATATATGGGTCAAATCATGGGCAAAATTATGTCCTAGAACGGCAACTGGAGAATTATTCGAGTCTTTGTGGTCAAACTATTTCTGGAACAGGTAAAGAATTTCTCAATTGGACTCATATCGATGATATTAAATCAGTTACAGGATTTATTCTTCAAAATAAATTGCAAGGAATCTATAACTTAGTAAATGATTTACCAATCGAAAGTGGTGAATGTTTCCAACAATTATGTAAATCTCAAGGTTTTGCCAATGTTGAATGGGATTCCTCGATTCATACAAACCTTCCCAATGTTCGCGTCTCAAATCAAAAGTTGAAATCAACAGGTTACAGGTTTATTCATAATCGATTTTCAGTTTTAGATTAAATTAGATCAATTTTTTGGAGAATAATCAAGAATATTTCGTGGCTTGCAAACGAAATATTCGAGATAAATTGATAATTATCTGTAACTTTGGTTAACAATCTTTTATCGACTTAAGCGTATAAGTTCTGAAATATTACGACTAATAAAATCTAGGAGAGATAGTAAAAAACTAAAGATTTTTGCTTCTCCTACATGTTCTTAGTAAGATCATAAATCTTATGTAAGTCCCAATCATTTAATTTCGTGTCTTAATTATCAGAACAAGACATCAGTTAAAATACATAAGTTGAAACATAAAACACACAAGCTTAGACTTTTCCCTCAATATCAATCATGGGTAATACTTTTGGGCATCTATTTCGTGTCACTACTTTTGGTGAGTCTCACGGTGGTGGAGTAGGAGTGACAGTTGATGGTTGTCCGCCACAACTAGAAATTTCAGCAGAAGAAATTCAGGTAGAATTAGACCGCCGACGTCCCGGACAGAGTAAGATCACCACACCGCGTAAAGAATCAGATACTTGTGAGATTTTATCAGGAGTATTTCAAGGTAAAACTTTAGGTACGCCAATCTCTATTCTGGTACGTAATAAAGATACTCGTCCCCAAGATTACAGTGAGATGGCGCAAAAGTATCGTCCTTCCCATGCAGATGCAACCTATGATGCCAAATATGGGCTTAGAAATTGGCAAGGTGGTGGTAGATCCTCCGCACGAGAGACAATTGGTAGAGTCGCAGCAGGTGCGATCGCTAAAAAAATTCTCCGTCAAGTAGCAAACATCGAAGTTATTGGTTACGTCAAACGCATCAAAGATTTAGAAGGAGTTGTTGACTCCAATAGCGTTACTCTGGAGCAAGTAGAAAGTAATATTGTCCGTTGTCCCGATCCAGAATGTGCCGAACGGATGATTGAATTAATTGAAAAAACTGGAAGAGATGGTAATTCTCTTGGTGGTGTTGTAGAGTGTGTAGCTCGGAATGTACCCAAAGGTTTAGGCGAACCAGTATTTGATAAATTGGAAGCTGATATTGCTAAGGGTGTAATGTCTTTACCAGCAAGTAAAGGTTTTGAGATTGGGTCTGGTTTTGCAGGTACTTTACTTACTGGTATTGAACATAATGATGAATTTTACATTGATGAAAGTGGAAATATCCGCACTGTAACTAACCGTTCTGGGGGAATTCAAGGTGGGATTTCTAATGGTGAAAATATTATTTTGCGCGCAGCATTTAAACCAACAGCTACGATTCGCAAAGAGCAAAAAACAGTCACTAAGGAAGGTGAAGAAACTCTACTAGCAGCTAAAGGAAGACATGATCCCTGCGTGTTACCTCGTGCTGTACCAATGGTGGAGTCAATGGTAGCTTTAGTATTGTGCGACCATCTCTTAAGACATTATGGTCAATGTAAAGTTTTATAGTTCAAAAAAATCATAATAATCTAAAACATCAAATAACCAAAAAATTCAATCATCCAATTTGTAAGCAAAATTCTATACAAATTTTGGACAAATCTATAATGATTAAAAACACATCATCCTGGTATATAGTTAAAAACTCTTCTGGAAATTGCAAAATAGTTCCTAGTAATGACACGCTACAGGAAAATGAAAGTGGAATAAGCAAACAATGGGGACCTTTTATTTCCCGAGAGGAAGCTATTGTACGTAGGGTAGGGTTAATAAGAACAGGTAAATGTAAACCTACTTAGTTTATTGTATGAAGCGTGCTGTTAGTCACAAGTAAGACGTCATTACGTTAATTTTGCATAAGCCCTATGTTTTATCTTTAGGAATGAGAATTTAATAACCTGTAATTCTGAAATTTGGAATGGTGCGTTACGCGATGCTAACAGCACCCTACTTTTGTACTTTATTTAATCCACATTCCTTAATAAAAAAGTGATAGGGTTTTTATCCGACTTATGAGCTTACTCAGAGCACTATATTTTGTGGTTAGGACATCTTCTGTACCGCATTTTTGGCATTGTAATAGTGTTTAAAGCTGCTGAGTAGTTAGATAATGCTTGGGAAGTATAGCTTATTACCCAATATCATTATTGAGATCCCCCAATCCCCTTAAAAAGCCTTAAAAAGGGGGCAAAATTCCCCCAATATACCGGGGAATTTAGGGGTATCCAAGGTATCTTAGGTAAATAATATAACTTTTCAAACATCCTCTTAATAAATAAGATGCAAAAATCTGAAAAAGCCCTCATATTCTGGGCTTTTTCCTGTCCCATTTGAAGCAAAACATTATGTCCTAACCAATATGTTTGCTGCTATATAAAACTAAAGTTAAAGCCGGAAATTTTTAATGGTTGTCAATTATGTGTAATAATCACTAGCTGTGAATTTGTATTGCTTGCAAAACCAAAAATTATTAGCAGTTATTAGAACAGTGAAAATCTCTCAAATTTCTGCCCACGAACTAAGTAATTTTTGAATATCAATAAACAATTAACTAATTGATGAATAAATGAATTAGTCATTTATTTTTGTGCACTTGTATTAGTAATTGGTTTATTTGTTATTTTTTTCGTTAATATATCTAGGGCTTTAACATACTGTGGATCTGCTTTAGTACCAATTTTATTACGCTCTTTACTTAACTCTTGACGTTTGCTATCACTTAATTTGACTTCAATATCAGGTTCAATACCTTTTTTGTTAATATCTCTTCCACTGGGAGTAAGATATTTGGCAATGGTAACCGCTAAACCGGAGCCATCATCTAAAGGACGAACTGACTGTACTAATCCTTTACCAAAAGTTTTGGTTCCTACTAAAGTTGCTCTTCCATTGTCTTGCAAAGCCCCAGAAAGAATTTCACTGGCACTAGCACTACCACCATCAACTAAAATTACTAAAGGCTTTTTGGTTAGTATGCCAGGGCTTGCGACTTCTTTTTTCCTCGGACCGCTACGAGCAACTGTAGACACAATAGTACCCTTATCAATCCACATAGAAGCAATATCGGTACTAGCATAAAGTAAACCACCAGGGTTGGAGCGCAAGTCCATGATATAACCAGCGACCTTTTTAGTTTCTAAGTCTTTGATCGCATCACGCATTTCTTTAGCTGCGTTGGCACTAAATTGGTTTAATCTGATATATCCTATATTGCCTGCAGGACTCTGATTTTGACTAAACTTAACAGGATGTATTTCTATTTTCGCCCGTTTGATTCTAAAATCCTTGAGATTACCGTTACGTTTGATTGTTAATGTAACGCTAGTTCCAGGCTCACCACGAATTAAAGATACTGCTTGGTTAGTATCTATTCCTTTGGTACTCTTACCATCAATTTTGACAATTAAGTCCTTGGACATAATTCCAGCATTTGATGCGGGAGTACCTTCAATTGGTGAAACGACAACTAACTGTTTAGTTTTTTCTTCTTGAGTAATTTGAATACCTACCCCTGTAAGTTCACCAGAGGTATCAACCTGCATATTTTTAAATTCTTGAGGGTCCATGAAGCGAGTGTAAGGATCCTTGAGCTTTTCTAACATCTCTCGGATGGATTTATAAGCTTCTTGTTGATTATTGTAAGACTTATTTAAATACTCTTTTCGAACTGATTGCCAATCTACTTTATTAAAAGTTCCGTCTACGTATTGTCGGTATACAATTTGCCAAACTTCATCTACTAGTTCCTTCGGACTTTCCTTGAATAAAGCTTGTCCTTGTGAGTGCATTCCGATACTAAAAACAGCTACAGTGGACACCATTAGTGCAGTAGCACCTAAAACAAGTCCGTTTTTTGTATTGATCATAATGACAGCTGTGCCAGAGGAATATTTGATCTCAGTATGCTAAATCTAACATAGGGTAACACTGTAAAGACCCAGCATAATTTGTTATTTCAAAAAAATATCAAAGAATCCGGCTACTTTGGCGACCGTCTATGTATCAACCAAGTCCGAATTACCTTTAATACTGCATATACAATTCGCCCGATTTCCATCTATAAGTAGTCAGAAAACGGGCTTAGTAATATTGAAATCAAGTCTAGGGGTCTACCCAACGTCCGTCAGCTTTAATCAAGTTAATTAACTCCTTAACGCCCCGATCTTCTGGAACTTTTTTGATTTCTTCTCGGCCACGATATAAAGAAATATAGCCAGGATTTTTACCGACATAACCATAATCAGCATCAGCCATTTCTCCTGGTCCATTTACAATACAGCCCATAACTGCAATATCTAAACCAGTTAAGTGTTTGGTTGCTTCTCGGACTTTGTGCAGAACTTCTTCTAGATTGAATAATGTCCGTCCGCATGAAGGACAAGCCACATATTCAACCATTGTTTTCCGCATCCCTAAAGCTTGCAAAATACTGTAGCAAACGGGAATTTCTTTTTCTGGTGCCTCTGTGAGAGAAACACGAATGGTATCACCAATACCCTCAGCTAAAAGTGTAGCAATTCCTGCGGTTGATTTGATCCTGCCATATTCACCATCGCCTGCTTCGGTTACACCAAGATGCAGGGGATAATCCATTCCCAAATCATCCATTCGCTTTGCCATTAGGCGATATGCCGCTAACATAACAGGCACTCGAGAAGCTTTCATGGAAATTACTATATTGCGGAAATCAAGTGATTCGCAAATGCGAATAAATTCCAAAGCTGATTCCACCATTCCTTCAGGAGTATCGCCATAGGTAAATAGCATTCTTTCAGCCAAAGACCCATGATTGACTCCTATTCGCATTGCTTTCCCTTGATCCCTGAGAGAAATAACAAGAGGTTCAAGGGTCTCACGAATTTTTTCACCAATTTCATCAAATTCTGCGGAAGTGTATTCAGTTCTATTTGCGTCTGGTTTTTCAAACACATATAAACCTGGATTAATCCGTACTTTCTCTATATGTTTGGCAACTTCTAAAGCAATTTTCATCCCGTTGTGGTGTATGTCAGCCACAAGGGGGACATCCCTATAAGTTTTAATTAATTTTTGTTTAATTTCCGCTAAAGCTTTAGCATGAGCAATGCTAGGTACAGTAACGCGGACAATCTCACAGCCAAT
>NZ_JASJDK010000100.1 GCF_030065675.1 Mastigocoleus sp. MO_188.B34
TAGCAATAAAAAGTAAATAAAATAATGTAGCTTTATTGTGCCATTTTTAAGCTTTCCGTGGTTTATACGGTTAGGTGCAAGATCTGAGTTAAGGCAAGCACGCGCCCCTTTGGGACGATGGGCAATTTATGAGAGTAATTCCACGGGATAATTTATTTTTTGGCCTTCTCTTAAAGAACAACCCTAGCGAAGGGCAATTTGCGGATGTAATGACTGATGAGAAAGCATAACGGGATACCAACGAAGGTTATAACAAGAAACTTGAGTAAGGGAGCAATGGAAAGAGGAGCAAATAAAAATTGTATGGGAATAATTACCAAAATGTGAATGATGTAAACTGTGTAAGCATTTGCAGATAAAATTTGCCAGCACTTTCCTTGTCTGTTAACTTGTTCTCGGAATAAGACGAGCAAACCGATACACAAACCTACGCAAATTGTAGCTTCCCAAGTGCTTGAGAGTAGCAATCCGGCATATCGCCAATTCCAGCTACCACCTGCAATGAGCCGATTCAAAAACAAATGATTTGCTGTCAAGGCATAACCATATCGTAACAAAACTGCTCCCAAACTAATTCCCAACCAGATCAATCCTCGTTGTGTAGGCATCCTACGAAACCAGTCATGGTAATAAGCAATGATTCCAATCACGAAAAGGCTTAAGTATTGAGGTAGATGTGCGATTTCTGCGGGAATTATCCACAGTAAGCTCTTCCAAGTATCAACTGGGTATTGAATGCGGGTGATAAATGTCACAATTGCCAATGCAACTAAGTATGTCAGAATCAAACTATGTTTAGGAACTGCAATTTTTTGCTGCTCCGGCTTGAGGGTTATAGTTTTCTTAGTAATTTTACGCCACAAAACATAACAAATCCCATAGAAAAGCAAATGTACAAGGAACCAGAGATGCCCAACCTGTATCTGTCCTTGACCCAAATAGACTCGGAAAAAGAATTGAATAAAGGATAGCTCACTTGATTGAGCAAAGTAAAAGACTGGAGGAAACACCAATAGTGCAAAGAACACAATTGGAATGCCCAATCGCAAAAAGCGGTCTTGAAGGAAAAGCTTTGCACCTTTACGCTCATAGGCACTTGGTACAAAGTAGCCAGAAATCAGGAAAAATAATCCCATAAAGAATGCCGCATTGGTCGCAAAGAACACTCCTAGAATATCAGCCCGTTCTGGATTGAAAATTAGCCACATACCCCCTGTAGGTCCGTAAGGTTGTCCAGCATGATGAGCAATTACTAGAATGGTAAGAAGCACTCTCAGATTGTCAACAAACCATAAGCGAGAGGATTGGGTGTTCCCCTTAGTCTTAGTATATTTCATAACACTAATTACTTTGTTCAAACCACGCCATCATCAACCTTGAGATGATTTCTATAAGTACTAGTTGTTTGAAAATAACCTACGGTGGTAAATTATCCCCAGTTGATCACAGAAGCAGCACTGATATAGATAATTTTTTTCACTCCGGCGCTTTTTGCCACAGCTATTAAGGGAGACGCAAAAAAAAGGTACCAGCCGTGTTTTGGGATTATTCGTTGTGTAGCGTAGATCTGGGTTAAAGGGACTTTTCCGTAAAAAATTGGGCAGGAAATCTTTGAACTCAATACCGGAAGCAACAACAAACTGCTGCTCCGGTTTATGCCAAATGTACAAGTAATCTCTCATGAGTACTTTGATATTAGAAATTTGTTGATACTTCCTATGCTTTCTTGACGACAACAGCAAATTCCTTGCCTTCCGGGTCAAATGGTGAACCTGCAACATCTGAATAGAGTTCTTCCACAACTAAGCCAGATTCCAAAAATTCTTTTTTCAGTTCTTCTGGACTGAAACACTGTAACCAATTATAAATGGTTCGTGTACCTTCTTTTTGGATAAGTGTATACTTGTCAAGTACTACCTTTTCTTTTTCATACTTAAAAGTGTTCAAAAATCCATAGTACTTATTCTCAGACCAAAAGTTATTAAAAAGGTTGACTTCGTACAAAGCTGTTTCTTCTCGTTGTTCAAATATTTTCAGCGAATACACATCAAGGAGAATAGAACCATTAGGCTGCAAAAACTTATAAAACTTGGTCAAAATCTTTTTTCTCTGACTAGGGCTGAGTGCACAGAAATCACACATGATCATCAAGATAAGATCAAAATGATCATAGTATTGAAAATTTAGGTAGTTTTCATTTACATAATCAATTGATAGCCCCTGGGTCTTTGCTACTTCCCGTGCATACTCAATTGATCTTGTGGAGAAATCTATCCCAGTTACATGGGCTTGCTTTTGAGCCAGCTTTGTCGTGTATAGTCCCGGACCGCAACCGAAGTCAGCAACCTTACTTCCCATTCCAACATTAAAATGGGTGACTATCCACTCTACAGAAGTTTTGATAAATGATGCATTACGGGATGAAACATCAATTTCCTTGTTCAGGTGCAAAGAAAGCATTTGCTTTGAAGTGTAATCGTCTGTCCATAGCTCACTTGCTGTATAGAATTCAAATACCCTAGGACGTTTGTTAATTGTTTCAAGTTCGTCAAACATTTCTTTTCAGATTGAGAGATTTAAAATTAACTGATTTCCTCACCAAATGCGAACTTCTGCGGTTTGTCCGGCAGGATATTCTTTTAATTAATCAAGGTACCCTTAAGCTCTCTCTAATATTGATATTGGCAAAAATTTACTCCCAAGAAAACACGACATTTTATGTATTAATTGTTACAAAAATGTAATCATCCTCTGATGGAAAGTGTATAAGACTTTAAAGGGTC
Organism: Mastigocoleus sp. MO_188.B34; assembly: GCF_030065675.1. GTDB lineage: Bacteria > Cyanobacteriota > Cyanobacteriia > Cyanobacteriales > Nostocaceae > Mastigocoleus. Next base: position 2,784 of record NZ_JASJDK010000100.1, read on the forward strand.
AAAGTTCTGAATGTGGGAGAATAAAGATTGGTTTCTCGAGTTGTTCCTTTATGCTATCTGGTTTAAAGTTATCCATCCCACTACACGATCGCCATTCTTAAAAACCAAAGAGTTAGCTAAACCTAGATAGTTAGATGAGTGTGCCAACAGCACAGCAAATTCTCGCCATTCTTCCTTGTTCATTTTAAGGTCTTGAGAACAAGCAGCAAAATCTAGGCATAGTATGGTAGAATCACCGTTAAATTCGCGGAATACTAAGCATTCTGTGGAGAGAAAAGGGGCTAAGGAGCGAAAACGCTTAATCGTCTCTATTTCTAGGTCAATACTTGTATAGTTGAGTGGTGAATTGTTGAATGCCATAATAACCTCCCCCAGCTAACAACAGCTAACTGTTGGCTCTTGTCCTATCTTTATTGTAGGCAGTTGTTAATTATTAAGTTACAGATATATCTTTTGATAATAGAATTTTTCAAAGCTTTTCTAAGTTAAGGGACTTCAAATTTATAAAATACCCCACCTTTGGTAATATATGGGACTTCAAATTTATAAAATCTCCAACCGTATCAAATATATTAGGACGCGGCATAGCCGAACAAACCGCGCGGCAGCTAGCGCCTAGCGGAGCGTAACGTATGTTATTGCGTGCCTTAGGCATTGCGCCACGTGAGAACGCGTGGCGAAGCCACGAACGGCTTGCCGCGTCGAGCGGGTGAAACCAAGTAATGCTGGCGCTTGAGCCTGCAAGGCTTGCCCGCACTACGTGAACAAGCGACGGTTGGAGATTTTATTTTTTGGATCTCCCTATCTGGTATTTTTTGCGGTTTCTTCTGATTATTTTCAGGTCACTTGTTTGGGGTCAGGAAAACATTTGTACTGAGTCAGTATATTTTTAGCCCAGTTTTTTGCCCGTTCAATTTCACCTTTACACAGGGGTCCCTGTTTATCAGCAACGAAAAAACTCTTTGGTGGAACAATCTGCTTCCCACCCAGTTGACGCAGCTTCCGGTTGAGGGGTTTGGCTGCCGTAAACAGATTCACAAACCAGTTCATATTAAAAGATGTATCAAAGGCCGCAACGCGAACACCTTTGAGTATTCCTTTGGGTAAATCTTCAAGGACCAAACTTAAGGCTTTTGGCTGATTTGCCATATGGGTTGGTGTCCCAAACACAAGTAAATCGACATTATTTACGTCTGAAGCCTCAAGTTTGTCAGCACTAATTTCACGGACAGAACCGCTAGCACGGCAGGTCTGAGCGATTGCATCAGCAACCTGCTTTGTATTACCGAATTCGGAATAGTAAACGACTAAAGCATTCATCGGAGCCCTCCTGTGATCATGCCTTGCGTGGTTTGTTATGTGAACATAGTGTAAGTCACTACTTCTCTCCTTTTCTAAATTTGGAACAAAAAAATGAGTATTTTGTGAAGTATTTTCAATTCAACTTAATATATCGGAATCTGGTTTGATTTGCTAAAAAAGTTTTCCATCTACTGAGTCTGGCTATATAAGTTTTAAGTTTCAATATAATTAAGTGCAAGCGCAGGCTACGCCAAAAAAATTCAAATAACCCAAGTTGCTAGTTATGCGATAAGCCTACGGCATGCGCGAAGCGATCGCATGGACAGAACTCGTGATAACCGCAAGTATAAAGCAGTTAGTATCAGGTCACAATTTATAATAAAATCCCCTCCAGGAATAAAATTGGAGGAGAGTATGTTACTTCGGAACACGCTCCGCTAACAAAAAAACGTTACTTTTATGGAGTCAGAGTTCAGTTATTAACGACTAAAACTGGTATTCCGGTTGAGTTTGTATTTATGCCTGGTAGTACAAATGATGTCCGAGCCCTAAATGCATTACCATTAAATTTACCACCAGGTAGTGAAGTTTACAGCGATTCTGCCTATACTGATTATACCTCAGAAGACGACCTAGAAATTGCTGATAAAATTACGTTAAAAGTAATACGTAAAAAGAATTCTCAGCGTAAAGATTCCCCATGTATTCAATATATTAAACAATGTATTAGACATTATATTGAAACTGTCTTTAGTGCTATTACTTGTCTTTTCCCCAAGTCAATACATGCAGTTACATATGAGGGGTTTTTACTAAAAATAGAAGCATTTATTTTTGCTTTTACTTTAAAACAAGCATTTATCGAGTAAGTTATTTATTTTACTTCAAGCTCTACAGACCTGGTTGTGGTTGCGCGTAGCGCAACCACACACTTTGTCCTGTGCTTATTTTGCGAAAAAGTCTGGAATTTGATAACTAGCAACTTGGGTTACTAGCATTCAAATATGCTAAACCGGAAGTTGATGTTTGGGCTGCTGCGGCTTCACTTTATTATATGCTCACAAGATGTCTGCCCCGTGATTTTTCCGGTAATGATAGATTTTTAGCTGTATTGCGAAACGATCCCGTACCCATCCGCGATCGCGATCCAAATATTCCCCAAAAGCTAGCAAAAGTTATTGATTTAGGTTTAGTTGAAAAACCAGAGATTTACTTTAAGAGTGCAAATCAATTTAAACAAGCATTATTAAGTGTATTGTGATGATAGGGTTTTCACTAAAAAAGAAAAAAATAAACTATGTCAATTGGGATAAAGTTTGCCAAATAAATTTTATCCAACAGAATTTTCACAAAGCTTATTAATACGACGTTCTTGCCATTGTAAACCAATCAAAGCAGCCACAAATAACATATAACCCGGTTCTTCCATTTGGGAGAAAATAAAACCGTGAACTAGAACATTAAGCATTAAAAACTTAGAAAGATTATCCTGACAAAGTCGACGCCAAACAATAGATGCGAGAGATAAGTAAGTAGCTAATCCCAAAAACCCGGTATTTCCCCAAATTCCAGCCCAGCCAAAAAATGGAGAAAACATACTAGAAGCCATACCGATCCAACTTGCTTCTACAGCATCCCACACATGTTGACTCACAGGGTGAATTGTTGCACCCAATGGATTGAGTAAATTTGCATATCCCGGAAGCATCCATCCGCCCAAACGTCCTACGGTATGTCCCGGTCCCAAACCCAAAATCCAGTTTAGGGGTGATTTAAAGTATGAAACAATAATCCGCATGGATGCAGTTTTAACTAAAGTTGCTTCACCATCAGGTCCGTAAATTTCTGGTCTCACCCAGGTGTTAAAAGCACGAAATAATTCTAGATTTTGGATACACCAAACTAATATAAAAGCGGTGATAGTTGCAATAACAATATATTGAATTGTTTTTCTAATATCTTTAACATTAAGTATAATCAGCAATAGCCAAGATATTAAAGATACTAAAAGTACTTGTTTGGCATCTGCGAATAAAAGTTGTAAGAAAGCTGCAAAAAATACTAGCCCTCTGATCCAGAGCGGACTTTTTCTATTACTAAGTAAATAATATAAACCAAAGGAAAGGGAGACTGAGGAACCAACTACGTGACCGCTACCCGATAAGTAAAAAACTCCTTGGATATTATCTTCAGGGATTTTCATTGTAGTTACATGCATAATCCCCAGATCCAAAAGAAGCTTTTGGGTTAGTGCAAGGAAGATATGAAAACAGGAAAATCCGACAATCCATTTTCTAAATCTTTTGAAGCTTGCTTGAGTCATTGGGATACAAATTATCCCGAGTAAAAACATAAATGGTTCAGCAAGTAAGAAAAACCCCAAAATAATGTTGATTGCTCCAGCACTATTAAGAAGAGCACTAGCAGTCATGACTCCTAGTAATACGACTAGGGTGGACATCAATGCTTGGGAAATAGAAATTTGATTACGGTTTTTAGTTTTAGTTTGAAATATTGCAACCCCACAAGCGAAAGGAACTATAGCAAAGTGAAGAAAGTTGATTGGTGCTGGAGCTCCTATCGAACTCATCATGCGGGGAAAAAAGACGGTAGCGAAGGCGATAATTAATAATGTTGAACTTTTAAGAATATATTGTTTGTTATTATTTTTAAGATATAAAACTTGTTTGTTCATTCATCATTAATGGGTAATGGGTAATTGGTAATTGGTAATTGGTAATTGGTATACGCCCGCACTGCTAACGCAGTGTTAGCAAAGCGTGACGCGTAAGCGTCATATGGTAATGGGTAATGAGTAATAAGTAATAAGTAATGATTAATGAGGTAAGAATTTTGAGTTGTTACTTATGACTTCTTACTTTTTACTTTTTACTTTTTACTTTTTGATAAATTTCCATTAATCGCAAGTAGTTTGTCTCAGCCGTATACTTAGTTTCAAATTCCTTTCTTGCTTCTTGACGCATCTGTGCAATTTTTTGGGGATTTGTTAAAGCCCATTCTACTTTACTAGCTAAATCTTTTGCATCACCTGGTTGGAAGTGCAGTCCAGTACGACCAGAATCTACTACTTCTGCGATCGCACCAATATTAGCAGCGATCACAGGGGTTCCCTTTGCAAATGCTTCGACTGCTACGCGACCGAAAGTTTCATACCATTTGGATGGGAAAATTAAAAATTTTGCTTCTCCCATTAAATAATGTACTTCCGACATTGGTTTGCGTCCGAGCCATTCTACTCTGGGAAGTTCTGTTACTGCTTGTTTTACCTTATCAGCTAAGGGTCCATCACCAACAATTTTGAGGGGTATTTTCCCACCCAGCTTTTCCCAAGCTGTCAGCAGGGTATCCAGTCCTTTTTCCACAGACAATCGTCCGACAAATAAAGCATAACCACCATTCCCAGTTCCAACACCAGGGTCGGGATGAATAAAGTTGGGTTTAACTACAATTTTTTCCGATGGAAAACCTGCACTAATAAATTTTTGTCGAGCAAATTCGGTGAGTGCAATATAAACATCCACCATTTTCATCCAGGTTCCCAAAGCGCGATGTGCTGTAATCATGCTTGCGACAGCTGTAGTAGCTGCTCGATTTTCTCGATAGCAACTATGAACTATACCGGGTATGGGTAGAAATTTTCCTAAACAGTCTTCACAAACCTGTCCATCTCGAAAAAATAAAGCGTTAGGACAAAGCAAACGATAGTTTCTCAAGGTTTGAACTACCGGTACACCTTCAGATTTAGCTGCATAATAAATTGACGGAGAAATTAAAGGGAAAAAATTCTGGACGTGGATAATGTCGTGAGTTTCCTTTCTCAGTCTTTGTTTGACAATATCATGAGATTCTCGCGACCAAATTGTCCGAGATGCGACATTTAAGGAACTCATCTGCGCAATGCGATCGTTATGTTCCTCATAAACTTCGACAGTGTGACCTTTTTCCCGCAGCAAATTTTCCTCAGCTTGACGAGATTCATCTTCACCTCCACGAATTTGATAGCGGTTATGTACGCTTAGAATACGCATTATTGAGTAATGAGTGATGAGTGATGAGTAATGAGTAATAAGTAACAAGTAATTGATTGGTTACAACTGTTAACTGCTAACTGATAACTGTTCCTTCGCTATCAATGAATAAAGTTGAACTAAGGATTCACCTTTGGTTTCCCAACTATAAAAATCTCTGACTCTTTTCTGACCGGCTAAACCCATTTTTTCTCGTAAATTCGGTTCTTGAGCAAGTTTTATCATTGCTTCTGATAGATCTTTTACTGCTTGCTCAGGGGTTTGAGCGGGAACTTTATAACCTGTTTCGCTGGTGACTTGGGTACCCGGTCCTCCCAAATCTAAACATAAAACAGGACGACCAACCGCCATTGCTTCAAGACATACCCAACCACCAGAATCATGTAAGCTGGGGTGAACTAAAGCTGTACACTGACTTAATTTTTCTAGGGTTCGATCGCGAGGTAATCTATTCCAAAATTTGACTTGCTCTGCAATTCCCAATTCTTTAACTAAATATTCTAAACGTTTTCTTTCTGGTCCATCACCCAAAATCCAAAATTCACTGTTGGGTAAGTTTGCTTTTGCAAAAGCTCTCAATCCTAAATGAAATCCTTTCCAGTGTAAAAGTCTACCCATACTAATGAAGCGGATAGGTAAATCTCGATCGCTGGAATATTGACCTAAATTTGCTATTTCTGTTTGAGATAAGCCAGTTTCTGAGAATATTTCTACTTTAGATATGCCCATTTTATGTAACCTTTGGGCTGTATCTTCCGTAGTTACCCGTACGATGGTACTTCTGCGAGCGGTCATACCCACAAATGGATCCCGTTCTCCTAACCAACGGGCTCCATCGCGGAGAAGTTCGTAAAATTTTCCTCGCAAACTAAAGTCTTTCCAGAACGGTTTGGGTGCAGATTCTCCCCCTCCGACTGGTCCCCAAATAAAAGGTATGGGTAAGAGAGAAATAAAGCTAGGTGACCAATATTTAACGTAGGTTACATGATGGGCTAAATCAAAGTTCACTTCTTGATGTAGCTTGCGAGCAGCAAAGTAAGCAAGTATTTGCCAAATATAATAGTGTATCTGTACTCCCTTTTGTTTATAGTTCCACCATAAAGCCCAGGAGGGTAAATCGCAGTAGACAAAATGCAATCCAGGGTATTTGTTGCTGGCTAATTCTGCTTCAATTGACTGACGATTATCAGCACGGGTCAGCACCCATACATCACAGTACTGTGCTAGTTGTCGAATTATATTCCAACCTACTCCTGGTTCAGAACCCATGTCGGGTCTACAAGCGTAAGCGGAAATTAAAACTTTCAAACGCTGTACTTTATTATCATTTGTATTGTTGCTAGTTTGAGTTGCAATCATAATTTATCTCCATAATTTATCTTCATAATCTATCTCCATAATCTATCTGCCCTATAAATCGATACATTGGAGTTAATTTGATTAGTGATAATTTTGCACATGTAGAGACGTTGCATGCAACGTCTCTACAATTGTTTTGTTGACAAAATTAGCGTAAACATCAGCGACTTGTTCGGCTGTTTTTTCCCAAGTGAATCGTTTTGCTCTTGATAATCCTTTATCTATTAAGCTTTGACGCAACTCAGGTTGATTATGAAGACGACATACAGCTTCTACTATTTCGGGAATATTTAGGGGATTGACCAAAATTGCTGCATCACCAGCAACCTCAGGTAAAGAAGAGACATTAGAAGCGATCGCCGGAGTTCCACAACTCATTGCTTCTAAAATCGTCATCCCAAATCCTTCGTATAGTGAAGGTGCGAGCAAAATATCGGCGGAATTATAAATTTTAACTAGAGTATCTTTATCTGGTTTTCCTAAATGAGTAATATTATTACTTAAGTTGCGATCGTCAATAAAAGTTTTTAACTCTTTTGTCCACTGTTCGCCAGTTTTGAAAAAATGTACCGGTAATCCCTTCTCAACCAGTGTTTCAACTACTTTTAAAATAGTCAAAACATTTTTGCGGGGATGATTGGAACCCACATTTAAAATGCAAATCGTTCCTGGAGCAATTTTGTGTTGAGTTCTAAAATCGTCTATTTCTGTTTGTGAGATGGGATGAAATATCGACTCCACAGCATTGGGAACCACTGTAAGTTCTTGGAATTTAATATCTAAGATTTTTTCTACATCTTTAGCAGTGTGTTCCGAGACAGTAATAATCCGATCTGCTTCACATATACCCTCAACAGAAAACTTCCAAACTGGCATACTAATTGCAGGAATCAGTGATCGACCGCGTCCATTTTCTGGCTGAACAAAGTTAATTAGATCGTGACAGGTGACCACAACGGGTTTACCAGTTTTCTTTAACCAGCGACAAAGATGACCGTCACTATGGTCGATGACATGAAAAATATCTACTTCCTGTTTTTGTAAATCTTGGGGATATTGCCAATAACGTTGATAATACTTGTTTAGACCATTTAATAACGACCTAACTTTTAAGGAGCTAATTTGATTCTGAGAAATGTTGGGAGTTAATTCAATGATTTCCCAGTCCGGTCGAACAGCTTTTAAACCACTAACCAGACCATCAGCATAAACATCCATGCTGAAAGAAGCTCTCGGTGCTCTGCGAACAATAGCTACGCGCATTAATTACTCCATTAATCAACTTTAAAATCTTTCTTGATTCATCTTGAAGTTCCCAAATTGAATTTCTCAGAGGATGTTTATAAATTTTAAAGTAGGATGTGTAAAGGCAAAATAAAGATTTCATTTTTGGAATAATTCGAAATTTGCTGTAAAACACCATATAGCATCCGTGCGTTAGACCTATTCAAATTATCTTTGAGAGTGAAGTATAAGGTCTAACACACCCTACAATAGTTCTATTTCTATCTATAAACCCCTTCTCAAGCTGAATCAAAATTTCAAAGATGAGTTTAAATCTAATTTATAGAGTTTATTTTCAAACTGTATAATCTTCAAACTATTGACTAGATTATATAAGGAATATTTGGAAAATATCCTTTAGACGTTGATGAAGAAGTCGACGAAAACGATCCCTCAGATAAGTCCTGCTCTATTGGTTTACTATTATCGTCATTGCGATCGTCATTTTTCCCGTCACCTTCGAGAATATTACGCCATAATTCAATCAATCTTTGAGCTATTCTTTCGTGACTGTAATGTTGATGCACTCTTTTTAGACTGTAGTCTGCAACTTCCGCATACCAAGATGGTTGGGAAATTAAACGCATCAAAATTGCTGCTAATTCTTGAGCATTCCCCTCAGGAAATACTAAATCCTTACGACCAATAACATTAGGAATTTCTCCACAAGTGGATCCCACAACCGGGATTCCTGTAGCCATTGCTTCGATCAAAACATGACCAAATTGCTCTTTCCAAGTTTCTACTGTACGCGATGGTAAAACCAAAACATCAAACCTACAAATCTCCATGGGAACTTCATCGTGGCGGACTCCATCTTGCCAGATAATAAATTTATCTAATCCTAATTTTTGCGCCTGTTCCACAAATTTTGGCTTATCAGAACCAGTTCCACATAATCTAATTTTGAAAGTATAACCCCTATCCCGAAGCAAACGGGCTGCATCTATGAGAATGTCAATCCCTTTGTGATAAGATAGTCTACCAAGAAAACCAATACAAAATTCAGATTTTTTTAGTTTTGAATTAACTAATTTAGGATTACTTATATCAGGTAATTTTTTTTCCCGTGGTGTAAACAATTGAGTATCTACACCCATTTGAGGCATAACTTCAACAGAACCAGAATAGCCCCATTTTTTAACTAATTCAGCCCCTTCGCAATTTCCTGCAATAATAGACTTTGTTGTATTTAAAATAAATTTGCGGATCCAGCGACGAAACCAAGATAGTTTTCGATCCATGTTTTCCCACCCAAAGAAAACCAGTGGTTTGTTAAGCAAGCGGGAAAATAAAGCAACTTCAAATCCCGAAAGAGAGAATACTTCCTGTTCTACCTGAATAATATCTGGACGAAAATCAAGACTTGCTCTCAAAATTGCTAAAGGTGAATATACATAAGCACCAGCTTTACCCGAAAATAATACCCTATTTGGATAAAGTTGAACTCGGGGATAGGGATTCTCAATTTCTAATATTTTGTTCCACTGGACAGCTTTCCATCGTTTGGGAGCAAGTAAGCTGACTTCTACTTCATCTTGTGATGCGATCGCATCCAGTTTTCCCTGATTTACACCAACAACATAAGTGTGACTTACAAAAAGCACGCGCAGACAAGATTTATGTTTTGCTGTCGAAGCGATCATGAATTTTCCCCCTCATACTGATTTGTTCCGAAGTTAGATCTAAAAAAAGTAGATAAAACACCTGGAATTAGATGCAGTAGGGTGTACTTCTTACCGAGAAACTGTTATTTAATTAGCTCACAATTGCTCGCACTCTAGTCAAGGTCCATTTAATGAATTTAGGACGAAAGTGGGGAGCATAAAACCAACTAATTGCTAGTTTTGCTAGGGGAAGAGGTAACAATCCCACCCAGATAAACCACAAAGTATAAATAAATCGTTTTTGTAAATTGAATTCCGAATATTTCCACAACGAACGAATTCCCTTATATACCAAAGAAATTGGACTATCTGAGGGAACTGGATGAGTTTGGGGACCCAATCTTAAAGAAGCCATCCGGGACCACAAGCGTCCCAAAGAGCGTTCTTCCAAATCTCGCGGAATTTCGTAACCGAGTTCCTTGGCTTTATGCACCAACAACTGATAATTTTGCAAATCGTGGCGTACAAATCGATGAAAGCGATCGCCACTGACGGTATTTAAAGCCCACTGATTGCTAGTATGAATCCGATAAGCTGCAAGGGGTTCCTCAATTGCAACCACTTCCCCATAAAAAGGAATTAAAGTTGATAAATAATCATCAGCGGTCAACTTATATTCATCGGAAATTGGAAAAACTTCTGCCAAAGCTTTGCGGTTAATAGCGTTACCACTGGTCGGTGTCCCAGGATAACCACCAACCTCCAATAAAGCTCGCCAGACTTCCCCACTAGCTAGGGGTTTACTACCTTGAGGATAAGAATAACCTAAAGGTTGCTTGAAGCTGTCTACTACTTGCAAGCGGTAATGCACCTTGGCTAAGTCTGGCTTCCAAACTGCAATAATTCTTTCAACTGCGTTTGAAAATAAGTAATCATCCGAGTCTAAGAAGATAATTATATCACCTTTGCTCTTAGCAAATCCACTGTTAAAGGCAGCAGCTTGCTTGCCATTCTCGTGATGAAAGATGGGAATTACTTTATCACCATAACCAGTAATTATCTCGCGGGAGTTATCAGTGGAGCAATCGTCAACAACGATGACTTCAATGTTCTGATAAGTTTGAGATAAAGCGCTGTCAATCGCATCTGAAATAAAGCGCTCATAATTATAGTTATTAATGATAATGCTAACTTTGGTGTGGGGATTATTATTCATTTCACATTACCCAATGTATCTTCTCTTCATTTTTTCTGATATATGAGTGAATATTTATAATTACAACTAGTTAACTTCATGTTTAATACCGATTAAAGTGAATCTAGCGTTCTTAAAATCTGCTTGTTATAAGTTTTAAAGATATTAGTGGTGACATCTAATTTCTACACCAACTAAATATCTAAGTTTTAATTATTTATTCATTTTTAAATTATTATTCAATTCTTAATCAACATCATTTGATTTATAACTTTTTTATCCCAATCTTTTATATTCTTCCAGATATTGGTTCAGAGATTTCCATTCAGTTATTTTTCGCCCCATTAATTTTTCTATTTCTAGCATGTCTAGTATCAATAAGTCATATATTACCTTCTTAACTGTTTCAGATACGTGAGGTTTTTCATTTAAGTTTCTTCTTGTGAAATCAAAAAGAACATCTTTAGTGGTTTGAATTAAAATTTTTGGTAATAACGGTTTAATATTTTTTACAAATGGGTTTTTACCTATTTTTTCAACTTTGACATTATTTTTTGTACTACCGACTGATTTATTCGCATGGATATTATTAAAATTACCAAATTTTGTCGCATCTATCTCTAAAAAATTCGCTATTTTATTTAAAATTATTTTTTTGTTAGCGATAAATTCTTCAAAAGTTAGCAACAAAACTTGTTCTTGACCAAATAATTGAATATAAGGTTTAATTTGTAGATAATATCTAGTTCTATTAATATAAGTAGATTGTTTGAAAACTATTTTTTCAAATGATTCTGATGTGTAACCCCGCAGATAGTTATGCATATAATGGGATATAATTCTTTCTATAGGATCTCTCATAATATAAATTAATTTTAATTTGGGATTAAAATCATAAAGAACTTGCCAAATATCTTTGTTAAATTCTGGGTAGCAGGTATATGTTGTAGAAGCTTCCCCACATATTTGGTTTTTGGTCGGATTGTAAAGAGTTTTGTATTCCTCAATATTTTTTTCCCAATTAGAAGATTTACTAAAATAATGTGGCTCTTTTTCCCTGGAAAAACAAATTTCAGGATGCATTGAAAGAATTTGACCTAAAGTAGTTGTTCCACTCTTCATTGCACCTATAATCATAAAATCAACAAAAGGCATAGATTGCTCCTGATAATCTCCCTTACGCATACTGGCTTAAAGTTTCAGATTTCTAATTAGTTGAAATTTATCTGAAAAATTGCCATTCATTAATTTAAACTATTTCTTGACCTTTTTGAAGATTTTAATTGACTGAATAAAATATAATTAAATGGTATAACTAAGCACTCGCAAAATAATAATAAACAAAACATAGGGAACAAATATCGAGAATTAACCCCTTTGAGATTGACCACCAAAATGTAGACGTATTCTTTCAGCTACCATGACATACCTAATGAATATGATGAGGCGTGTTAGTTGAATTTGATGCCAAGTATTATGTATTTTTGTATCAGTTGCTGAGTTAATTTTTTTAGTAAATAGCAACTCTAAAACTTGAATAATTGAATACTTTAAATCTTTGAGTACACTCCTAATAAACAAGCTTAACGAATAAGTATTCTGATTTTGCTGCAAGTCATATTGACCTCCAACTAATCGAGCATATTTTTTACGCATTTGAGTATAGGAATATCTTGCAGGATGGAACACACCGGTATCATCCGCGTAAACTAATTTGTAATTCGAGGAAAAAACTCGATTTCCCCATTCTCGGTCTCCATTTGATTTAAGTTTGCTATTAAAATCACCTACATGATTAATCACACTTCGGAAGGTAAATGCATTTGCTGTAGCACTAAAATTATCTTTCTCAACGAAATGTTTTTGGGGAAAAGCGGTAATACTATCAAAGAGTTCTACAGCAGTTGGATGTGATGGGTTTTTAAAGATAACTTCTATTTTTCCCCCTACCAATCCACAATTGGGAGTTTCTAATAATTTACTAACCCCTCTTTCAATCCAATCTTTTGTTGGGATACAATCTGCATCGGTAAAAGCTATTATTTCTCCTTTAGCAATAAAAATTCCTTTATTACGAGCAACATATGACCCCGGTTGACTTTCAAAAGTGTAGTGTGCATCAAATCGTTCTACTACGCTTTTGATATCTTCATCAGAATTATTGTCAACCACAATAATTTCATAGCTATTTTTATCGTATGTCTGATTGCTTAAAGCTTGTAAACATTTCTCTAGACCTCTGACATCATTAAAAACCGGAATAATTACAGAAATAAATAGTTTACTTCTGTCTTTACATAATTCATTCATCGTAGTTACTATTCAATAACATTAGTTTATTCATAAATAAAATCAGATGGTAGTTTTTAAAAAATCATTTGTAATCAAGGAAATAAAAACAAAAAATATATAGTAGTATAATTTATTTTTTCCTATTTTCTATTTCCAATTATTTGCTCCCTAAAAACTTGATTTTATTTAATTGAAAGCATTCATAATAATGCTTCATATATTCCAGCTAGTTGATAATTCAATTTATTTATGTTGTAATTTTCTTCGACCTGTTTCCGACCGGCTTTTCCCATCCCCAAACGAATAGTCGGATGATTAATTAAATACTCCATTCTTTCTGCGAGAGATTCTACATCTTTCTCTGGGACTAAAAAGCCAGTAATCCCATCTTTGACTAATTCAGGGATTCCACTATGCTGAGTACTAACAATAACTAAACCCATAGCCATTGCTTCCATCAACACCACTGGAACACCTTCACAATCTCCATTTTTACTAGTTATACTTGGAGCCAACATCAGATCTGAATCTTTGAGAATACTCACCACTTCTTCTTGATGTTTCCATCCAACTAAATTTACTTGCTCCCCAATACCTAGCTCATCAATTAAAATCTCTAAATTTTCTCTTAGTAGACCATCACCCACAATTGTGTATGTGATATTTGATTTCTTTATCAGCAATTTTGCAACTGCTCGAATTCCATATTCAATACCTTTTTTCTCCACCAACCTAGCAATACTGACAATTCTAATTCGATCATTATTGGGATTTTCATGCACAGAAAAAGTAAATTTATTACAATCTATCCCCATGCGGTGGACAAGTATTTTTTTAGTACAACCCAGTTTTTCCAATCGAATTTTCCAAGATTCACTAATTGGTAAAAATAGATCGCCTAATTTAAATAGCGGATCGTATACTCTTTCTCCCTTTTCTTCTAAATAGTTTGTGATATCGTAACCATGAAAAGTTGAGATCAATTTTCCCGAGATTACGCCAATATCTCGTAAAAATGCTGATTTAAGACCATTCGGACCAAAATGACAATGAATAATATCGTATTTTGCTTCTTTACCTACTAAGTAACCAGTCGCATAAAATAATACTAGATTGGAGGCTAAATCACCATATTTAGTAATATTTATAGATTTCAAAAAAACTATTGGGTTTAAAAAAAACTTAGTAATTAATAGTACTATTATTTTTGATAGTTTACCTATGCGATTCTTTGGTCTCCCAATATAGAAAGTACGTTTTAGCAGATGATATTTGTCTACGTCTGGATGGATTTTTGATATGTCACCGATCTGATTCGCATAAATATCTACTTCATGACCGAGATCGATTAAACCAGTTATTTGGTTTAAAATAAAAGTCTCAGATAAAAGTGGAAATTTGTTTAATACGAAAGCAATTTTCATATCATTACTATTCAATTATTATATTTTGTTTTTTATTTTGCTCGCATTCCATCGATTTTATAAATTAAACCATGCCTCCGGTCTAATTAAATTAACTAAAAATATAAAATAATCAATTTCAATGAGAGCTATTCCCTGTAGATTTACCACATCAAGTAAATGTTTGAAATAAATGTTTGTAATAAATTAACTACAGTTGAATGTACTAGTCAAAATATTGTGACTATAAAGCGTTATTTCAATTTATCTCATTCATTTTTGTTAAGAGATAGATAAATGGGAAGCACGACTATTTTTTCTTTTTATTTCTAGTAATTTACGACCTAAAATTGCAAATGGTTGTTGACATACATCTTTAACCCAGCAAATAGCTATTTGTAGGATAGGGTTCCACCTTAAAGCATAAAAAGAAATTTTGATTCTTGAAGGTAAATAGCGGAAAATACTTAAAAATCGTATCCAATAAATAAACTGCAGACCAATTAATCTTCGTAAACCATTCTCCATTTGGCTATCTACAGTTTCTACTGAATAATTATTTTTTAGAAAAGCCTGAGAAATTTCTTCTAATCTAAGATTGATGATATCTATATTTTTGCTCTTGGGAAAATTACGCAAAACATTACCAGACCAAAAATGTCTTAAATCTGAAAGTTCATCTAAAGTAAGTTCTCGACCAATTAGTTCTTTAATATTTCTTTTAGATACATCCAAAGCATAACTAAGTTGTTCCGAACGTTTTTCCGCAGTAATACCTTTTCCGTGTCTGCGTAATTGATGTAAAGCTTCAGGTAATATAATAACTTTCCCAGCCTTAACTAACCGACACCAAAACTCATAATCTTGACTGTAGCGGTAAGCTTCTGAATATCCACCTAGTTTTATTGCTGTTTCAGTCCTAAAAATAACTTGACTATGTCCACCTAGGTGGTTATAAAACATCAAATACCAAGGAACCCATTTGGTTTCACAAGAACGTTCTTCTTTTTTGACAAATTTTCCTTGGGAATTAATAACTTCAATGTCACAAGATATTAAAACAGCTTCTGGATTTTCATCTAATGCTGCAACTTGTTTTTCAAATCTTTCGACTAGAGATACATCATCTGCATCTTGACGAGCAATATATTCTCCCCGCGCTAACTTCAGTCCTTTATTTAAAGATTTAGTAAGACCAATGTTTTCTGAATTGTTAAATAACTTAATTCGCTTATCTTGCTCTGCATATTCAGTAATTATTTCCCAAGTATTATCGGTGGAATAATCGTTAATAATGATGAACTCAAAATCAGAAAATGTCTGATTAAGAATACTCTCAATAGACTCCCTTAAATAATCAGAGCCGTTATAAACTGACATTAAAACACTAATCTTAGGATTTGTTTTCGGATTAATTTTATTTCTCACATTTATAACCCATAATAAGAACGATACCAAATAACAAAATTTTTCAAACCAACTTCCAGGGAAGTTTGGGGTTTAAAATCTGTATCTTTTATTAATTCATCTATATCAGCATAGGTTTCTTCAACTTCTCCTGGTTGTAAGGGAAGTAGTTCTTTCTCCGCTATGATACCTATTTCTTTTTCTAGAATTTCGATAAAATCAATCAGATTTACCGGTTGATTATTGCCAATATTGTAAATCTTGTAGGGTAATAATTTATTATTAACGTTTAAAGTCGCCTCAGGTTTTTTATTAATAACTCGAGTGATACCTTCCACAATGTCATCAATATAAGTAAAATCACGGCGCATCTTACCGTAATTAAATACTTTAATCGGTTTTCTATTTATAATTGAGTTCGTAAATGAAAAATACGCCATATCAGGTCTACCCCAAGGACCGTAAACCGTAAAAAATCGTAGACCTGTTGTGGGTATTCCATATAAATGGCTGTAAGTATAAGCCATCAGTTCATTCGCTCTCTTTGTTGCTGCATACAAACTCACTGGATGCTCGACTCGATCGCCTACAGCAAAGGGAATTTTGGTATTTGCACCATAAACCGAACTTGAAGAAGCGTATACTAAATGCTCAACTTCAGCGTGACGACATCCTTCTAAAATATTTGTAAATCCTACCAAGTTACTATCAACATAGGTATGGGGATGGGTGAGGGAATGACGAACACCTGCTTGAGCAGCAAGATTAACAACTAATTCTGGTTTATATTTAGCAAATAAATCAGTTATGTTATCTCTATCTGCAATATCTAATTGGAAAAACTGAAAATTACGATTTCCAGACAGTTTTTTTAAGCGTGCTTGCTTTAAATTCACATCATAATAATCATTCAAGTTATCTATACCAATGACACTTTCGCCATTAGCTAATAACTTCTGACTTAAATGGAAGCCAATAAAACCTGCTGTTCCTGTAACTAATATTTTTTTCATGTCAAGGTAATTTGCTCTTCAAGTGCTGCAAAAATTATTATTTTTGCTTTAAAAATCAGTTAATTCCCCTAACATTTATAATTGGGGATATTGAATACTAGCAAATTCTGTTATAGGTTTTAAAAATTTTTTCTAATATATATTTTTCCCAATATATATTTAGTACACTTTTAATACCATTAATGTATCTAAATATTTTAGTATTAGGAATTTTAGAACCACATTCAATTTTTTCTAATCTTTCAACTGCAAAATCTAAAATTGAATCCGTACGACTATCCCAAGTAAATTTATGAACTTCTTGAAAAGCAGACTCAGCTAAAGAATGTGCCATTGAAGGATTATCCAACAGTTTTGTGATTGCTGCTTTAAAGGAAGTGGGTTCGTCAGGTTCTGCAAGGAGAGCATTTTCTCCATCGCGCAAAACTGTCATAATATTTGATAAGGCTGAAGCAACTATCGGTCTTTTGACAGCCATGTACTCAAAAAGTTTTAAAGGGCTAGTAACTTCAGCCAATTTCCAGGACTTACTAGTTGGTACGAGTAAAACATCTGTTGCATATAAATATGATGCAAGTTCAGATTGTGGTACATGACCGACAACACGCACATTATGTAAACTTCTTTCTTGACAAGTAGTTTTTACCCTGTTGATATCATCAATCCATCCCCCTACTAAAATAAATGTACATTCTGGCATCATCTTGGCTGTTTCTAGAACGATAGGAATTCCTTTATATTCATATAAATGACCTGAATAAAGAATGATTTTGGACTCTAAAGGCAAAGATAATTTTTGCCGTGCTACTTCTTTTTCCTGATGTGGCAAAAAGTTTTGCAGTTCGACTGCACTATGGGAAACAAACACTTTTTCAGGTGCTAAACCTAATTGGATATAATTATCAGCTAATTTAGGTGAAAGGGTAACAACTCCAATCAGATTTTTATATTTGAAAAATTCACAATATGGAGAATCTTTACTTATTGGCTCGTGCCATTCCCAAAGAACTGGCATGCCAATTTTAAGTAAGAAATATATAATTGCAGGCGTGCGAGTATAGACCAAACGAGGAGATTTTAGATAAGCATAAAAAGCAGCTAATCTAGGATATTTTTTATTGTAATAGTTTTTGGGAAAAGGGGTATTAATTTTAAAATTTATTGGTAATCTTACTAATTTAAAGCTATGAGTTAATCCATACCAACTTTTAAACTCTTCGTCCATTCCTTTCCAAAAAGAAAAAATATCTCCACTAGTAACTAACTCAAATTTTTCTATCTTTTGAGAAAGAGCTTGGGTCATCTTGGTTATTTGCCCAGTGTGAGCCATTTGTGAAGGTAAGTTCCCAGGGGATAGATACATTAGTGAATCTATAGAATATTTATGACCCATATATAACCTCAAGGTTCTTCATTTTTATATTCAGATTTTTAATATCGAAATTCCTCACATCAAGAATTTCTTATATCAAGAATTTCTCATATAAGTATTTGCCATACAATTATTGTCTAAGCAGTAATAATCCTGGTACTTATTCTCAAAACACCTACAATCATGATTCCTACTTAGACTTAGGGCGTAATTGCATTTTTGTATTTATTAAGTGTAAAAATCTATAATCTACAAAACTTTCATCTGATTATTTTTATTACTAATTTTCCATTCTCTTTGTTGATAAAATTTACATTCACTCATCCTGCTATCTGAATTCACTGTGAATTTAAAAGACTCAATTAAGTCGAGAGTTGAGATACTACCTTCTTTCAACTTAATGCTCATCGTGTATATCCCTGTAGGCAATCCAAGACAAGGCATTTCTAATCTAATTTCATGCTCTCCTGCAGACATTTCAAATGATTGATTATCATTAATACTGCTAAAGAATAAAATAGTACCTCCTTCTCCAGTAAATTCTATAACTTTTATATGTAGACAAATATCACTTACATGTTTGTGAGCATTACAAACCAGGGATAAATATACATTTTCTCCACTGCTAAGAGATTGAAGAACATTATCATTTGAGTCTTTAAAGGAAACTGAAAGTATATCTACGCCTTCACTTTCATCTTTTGTCTTCCTTGGTAACTCAATTGATAATGACGAAGGTTTACTATTGTCTTTGACTTGAAATAATTCTTGCTCGTACAACGTCATTACATCATAAGTTGTGCTAGAAAGAATCTGTTTACCTTTAGATAAGTAAACTGAATTCTCACACATCTGTATAATTGACTGTGTGTTGTGAGAAACGAGGATGAACGAAACCCCTTGTCTTTTAATTTCAGCTAACTTACGGTAGCACTTAGCCCTAAATTTAATATCACCTACAGCTAATACTTCATCAATTAATAAAATATCTGGTTCTGTGTGAATTGCACTGGCAAATCCCAGCCTTGCAGCCATACCTGAACTGTAGCTCCGTACTGGTGCATCAATTGCATCGCCAATTTCTGCAAATTCTACAACCTCATCAAATCGTTCGTCTATTTCTTTCTTGGACAAACCCAAAATTGACATATTTGCGTAGATATTTTCCCGCCCTGTCAAAACCGGATTAAATCCAGCACCAAGTGCAATCAAAGGTGCAACTCTACCATCTACTTCAACAAAACCAGTATCTGGTTTAATCAAACCAGCAATTATTCGCAGAAGGGTTGATTTACCGCTACCATTCTTCCCGACTAAACCTAACGATTCCCCTCTGTGCAATTCAAAATTAACATTATCTAAGGCCCAAAATTCTCGATCACGTAATTTATCACTTTTTTCTCGTAGCCCTAATACTTCAGAGGCGATATCCTGAACGCCATAAAACAATGAGCGCTTCAAGTCTCGACAAAACTTTTTGGAAACTCCATTCACAGAGAGAACAACTTCACCTTTGTCATGATTATTGGTATGTGATTGTGCTAGAACTTCTTGCTCATTAAGGCGAACCATAATTATGAACTTATCCTCTCAACGACATAGGGAATTGCTAAGCGGTATATAACCCAAGCTACAAGTAATCCCAAAATTGCAAACACACTCGCCACCCAAAATCCTTCAGGGTTTGACATGGTACCGGTTGTCGCTAGTTCTCGTGTTGTCACTAACAAAGGTGTTACGGGATTAAGCCTGACCACATTACCAAATAAACCTTCACTGGGAACTGGATAGACTACCGGCGTGAGAAACAACCAAAAGCTAGTAGCCAAAGTTAAACCCATTGAAAAGTCTTGATAAAGCGCGCCTATTGGAGCTAAAAGAACTCCAAAAAAGGTGCCTAACAAAACCATATGAATCAGGGCAACTGGAGCTACAATCACACTTAAAGTGACTGGTATTTTAAACCAAATAAATAAGCCAGTAATTAGAATTAACTTAATGCCAAAGTTGAAAAACACTTCCCCGAGTTTGGCAATAATCAATGCTTCGCGAGGAAAATTTATTCTGGCTAACATTGATTTTGCAGCAGCTACAGCTTGAACTGGTCCATTGAGGGACTCTACAAAAGTTTGCCACAGTGTCATGCTAAACATGACGTAAGCGGGATAAGGAATACCGGTACTGCCTATATTTACAACTCCACCACTTTTAGCAAGGGTGAAACTTGCTGCCATCACAACTGGAGGAATAACTGCCCAAAAAAGTCCTAGAAATGATTGGCGATATTTGGCACTAATATCCCGAATCATTAGCCGCCAAGCTAGCTCCCGCGATGCAATCAAGTCTCGCCACATTTCTTTGAATAATTGCAGCGGTTTTCTCATTCTACTTTCCGGTCGGTGAATGACCCTCAGAGAAGAACGCGATCGCTTCCTACTATAACTAGGAAATGTATCCGACTTTAAATTACGGTGGCTATTGTGCATTGTTTATGAAAATTTTAATTTAATCAAGTCTTGAATTTAAGTATTTTTCCCTAATATTAAACGGAGTATTCAAACTACTCGACATGATCAGTTGTTTGCAAGCTAGCCAAATAAAAGGAGGAATAGTTGTTGCATAGCGGCGATAGAGGCGACGCGGCTCCTGCAATAATCTGTAAAACCATTCAAAACCTAAATTCCGCATTAAACGGGGGGCTCTTTTTTGAATTCCAGCATAAACGGGAAATGCACCACCCAAGCCAATCATGACACCATTAATTTTGTCTTTGTGTTGGGCTATCCACTTTTCTTGCTTGGGACATCCCAAGGAAACAAAAACTAAACCCGCACCACTTTGATTAATTTTTTGAACCAGGGCTTTATCTTCTTTGTCCGTCAAAGGACGAAAGGGCAGAGGTTCCATTGCTGCAATTTCAAGTTTGGGGAACTCTTTATTCAATCTTTTTCTCATAAGAGATAGTATTTCTCTTTGGGAACCAACAAAAAATAAGCTGACTTCTAGCTGCTGTGCAAGTTCGCAGACTGAGATCAAAAGGTCTAATCCAGCCACACGTTCTTGAGAAATTTCTCCTAACCTCCGCATCATCCAAACTAGGGGCATGCCATCTGGAGTTACGAGATCTGCATTTTTCAGTACGGTACCAAAGTCTGGATTCCAGTATGCCTCCATTAACATGTGAACATTCGCAACACAGACAGTTTTACTTTGACGTTCGTCAGCCCATTTAATAATAGTTTTTACTTGTTCTTCAAGAGGTAAAGCTGTAATCGGAAACTCTAACACGTTTCGAGTCGGAAGAGAAGCAGACTCTACCATAAGCCAATCCTTAAGTCGCACACAACTCAATACGAAGGTTTAAACATCTTTGGTGTCAATCACAAATGATTAGTTCATATGCGATTGATTTTAAATATTAAAGCATTACCGAAACTTTCTCGGGTAAATTTCTTATATTCCCTGGTATCAATTCCATCTTTTCCGCCTGTATCCTATCCTACTTTTACT